>JANQSQ010000319.1 GCA_028283985.1 Rhodothermales bacterium
TCGGCATGGGTTTCGTATGGTTGATTGCATTGGAACAAGGTCGCAACAGTACACCTTAATTTCCGACGAATTCTGTCCAATCAAACCGAACCACCTCTCGGTAGGGTGTGGCGCGGGCATAAATCACAAACACAAAACGAGGTACACACGATGACAAGAAAACTATGGATTACGTTGGTTTTCCTTGTGCTTACAGTAGGCGCTTTTACACTGGGATTTACCCAGGCAGAGACGCAAAACGAGATGCAGGCTGCAGAATTGTACATACAGGCGGGTGCTACAATGCAATTGTCCTGTAACGCAAAAGGCCGCGGGGCAAACATACAGGATGTACGCTGCATGGAGGCGGTGGCTTTGTATGAAAGGGCGGCGAACATATATGAACGGCTTGGAGAAGCGGCAGAACAATAAAGGGGGCCCTGCGGGCGCGCGGCGGCGAAAATGCTAAACGAAAGCGCCCGATCCGTGGAGCGGAATCGGGCGCTTGTGCAGCGGTGTAGTGCGCAACAGTCGGACGTGTCCGCTAAATCGCACAAATAGTCACGCCCCCACTTCCCGCATCCACCCTTTCCGGGCAAGCGTATCCGCCGCGATTCCAATCTGACGGGGAGTGAACTGCTGTTTTCCGTCGCTCCAGTTGTACACTCGATTCACCAGACCCTGCTTGTTCTTGATGGACTCATCGTGTTCAACCAACCAATGGACCGTGGCAAGCAGTTCAAGACCGAACGAAGATTCGAACCCTTCCACCAGATCCGCCACCCTTTCGAAACGCTGATGGGTTTCGGGATGGCTCTTAAGAAAAGCAAACGCCTTCTCCTCAGCGCCCGGCAGCAAATTCAACTCCTTGTCGGGTTTGCCGCCGTCATCGACATAACCGGATATCATATGCCCCTCCATCGCCTTCAGGACATGCCGCAGGTTTTCCGCGTATGGCCCATAATGCGCCGCATGGAATTCAAGACGAAGCGGTTCCCCGGCGTACTGCATGAAATACATCAATTTGTGGACTTCAAGCAGCGTTACGAACGGGTCCAGAAATCCATCGAAATAGCGGCGCATCAAACCCAACAGCGCAGCCCGTCCGGGAGTCATATTCACTTTGACGCCATCGGTAGCCATTCGTGGTAATCCCTCCAGATCCACCTTCTCAGGCAACCCCTACCCCGAACAATTCTCCTTGCTCCCGCCGACGCGCTGGCGCTGCATCAGGCAACAGATTTGCGATAGCCGTTGCGGGAACGTTCCCGAGTTCTTTCGGCTCCAACTTGTGCAGCCCCCCGCCGTACACTCTTCCCTCGTTCAGCATGATTGCCGGAGATATATCGTTCAGAAACGTCCAGATTCGCCGTTTCAGATCCGGATCGTTACGCAGCGCGCGAGCAAGCGTCTCCTTCGGATACAACATCAGATACACATTGGCCGCCGTTGCCCTGGAATGATTCAGAATAAAGCGGAACGGCTTGCCGTTTTTCGTGCCGGTCCGGCCAAGATAGGTGCATACGAACGGGGCAGGCGGACGGTTTTCCTGTGCATACCAGGGCGTCCTTCGCTGGCATAGATACCCTTCGGGGACACCCTGTTTCTTTCCTTGAGACAGATAAGTCCACAGCTTCGGGTACCGTTTCCGTATCTCGGTCTCCTTCAATTTGCAATCCAGCAGAAAAAGACGCCGATCCAGTACGGGATTTCCGTCGCTGTCTGCTGCAACCTCGTTTTCCGGAAGATAGCGAGGACTCGGCAGCAACGGTCGAAACACCTCCTGCGGCAAGCCCCGACGTTCGATTTCCTCAGCGGACAGCACAAAGTACTTGTTGTTTCCGGTCACCAGACCGCGCTTGATCCGGAAAAAATCGGCGAGCACCGGGGCATGCGTTTCCGTGCGGTTCTCGCTCATCGGATACCGCGTCCATTTCGGATCGCGCCGCAATGCCTCAACCTGCACCATGCGATCCACTCGTGGATGCTCCAGGGAACCGCCGTAGGTGAAGCGCACAGCATGATTGTGCGGGGGCTGTTCCTTGCGGAGCCAAACGATGGCGGACGAAACAAGCGCATCGCCAAACTGCACTTCACTGGGGTCGAAGCGGTGAA
Organism: Rhodothermales bacterium; assembly: GCA_028283985.1. Taxonomy (GTDB): domain Bacteria; phylum Bacteroidota; class Rhodothermia; order Rhodothermales; family VXPQ01; genus VXPQ01. Next base: position 2,095 of record JANQSQ010000319.1, read on the forward strand.
T
>JANQSQ010000349.1 GCA_028283985.1 Rhodothermales bacterium
GCTTGATGTGATCGTAGTGGCATCGTATTTGGCCACGAACATATTCGAGCCGCCGCCTCTTTGCTCCAGCTTCTCCGGCCCCAGGTAAAGCCTTCCGTCGAATTTGCCCGCGATGTACAGATCCCCTGTAGGACCCACGGCTATGGCCGTAACGACTTGCGGTCCCGCTCCGGTTGTGTGCCCGGCCCAGCGCAGATTGCCTTCGGCGTCATAGTGCGCTACAAAACCATCTTCCCCGGGGGGCCATGCGTGGTCGGGGGAATGCAGCATCGTGTCTCCGAGTTGGAGCGAGCCACCGGAAAAGGAGCCCCCCACATAAACATGGCCCTGCGCATCTGTCGCGATGCTGGAGATGCGCGCATAATCCCCCAAGAGTTGTTGGCGCCACAGGAGGACGCCATCCTGAGATAATTTTGTGATTGTCGAGCCGGGCCTTAGTCTGGGGAAATCGGAACCGCTGGAATGGCGCCAGCCAATCAAGAGATGTCCATCGATGTCGACGGCAAGATGATGGGGGCCGAGCTCGAACGTGTCAAAGTCCAGATCATACCGGGTACGGACCCAGCGCAGATCGCCCTCGGCGTTAAAACTCGCCAGGGTAAAGTTAAAAATGTCAATAATGCCGCCCTCAAATGTCACCGCGTTCGGCTGGCCTTCCCCGAACACGGCATTTCCGTCGGAATACCCGAAGAAGTATGTATTGCCTGCGGGATCGACGGCAAAACGATCCAGGTAGACCAAATCGGGTGCGGGGCCACCGATACGGCGAGTCCAGCGGATGGCGCCCTCAGTCGTGTAGCTGGCAAGAAAAATATCGGCACGGCCCACCGCACTAAGATAGCGGTCATCTACAGGAAACCCCGCAAGCGCATGCGAGCCGGAAAAGAGCGAGTCTGCGTGGTATGTGCCGACGATGTAGATGTTACCGGCCTGATCAAGACCCAGGCCTTGAATCCGGGCGGGCTTGTACTGAATATTGTCAGGGTACTCCCCGATAAACATGGTCCGGAGCGAGTCTCCATCGTCGGCATATGCAGTAATCATGATACCGCCCGGATGAATATAGCCGTGAGCTTCGGTGTCGAGCGAAATGGATATCCCCTCGTTCGTATAGATTTGGTCGTCCCGAGCTAATATGTCGTACCCTACGAAAGCATTGACAAGGCTCGTTTCCTCACGCGGAGCACTGCCTTCCCGCTCCCAGCGCAGCGAACCGTCAGCGTCGTAGCTGACAATAAAGTTGCCTTGTACGGAGACAGTAAGCGCAGTATACCAAGGATTAGCATAAGGATTGGGATAAGGATTAACAGTGTCCTGGGCTACCTTGGTTATATATACCTCATCGTTTACGTCGATGGCGTAGGGCAAAACGCTGCTCCCTTCCTTCCATGCGTGCCGAACCCAGACCGGGGCCGTGGAAGAGGGCACCGTACTATGAGATTGCCCCCGGGCGGCTGCGGGAACAAGTAAGGCGCTCAACAACACCCCCGCGAGAATCGCTGTATGTCTCATAAGGCCCTCCATTTGTGTTCGTGAAGATGTGTGCTCGCCCCCGGTTATTTCATCAGCAGCACGGACTTCGTAAATGTTTTCTCAGCGTAAGCATTCGGATGGGTGGCTTTCGCGGGGACCTTTCACTTCTCACTTCATAAGCGTCATCAAACCCGTACGCACCTGGCCTGCGGCTTCCAGTCGGTAGACATAGGTTCCGCTGGGCAAAGACGTTGCGTCGAATACGGAAGCGTGCTTTCCTGCATGCCGCACGCCGTCGACGAGAATGGCTACTTCACGCCCCAGCACGTCATACACGCTCAGACGTACGACGCCGGATGCGGGCAAGGCGTATTCGATGGTCGTGGCATGGACGAAGGGATTGGGGTAGTTCGACGTCAGTGTGGCGGCGCTCGGGAGTTCCGGGGCGGGTTCGTTCGCAACGATCGTAGCAGCGTCGTACTTCGCCACGAACATATTCAGGCCGACGCCCCTTTGCTCCAGTTTCTCCGGCCCCAGGTAAAGCGTTCCGTCGAATTTGCCCGCGACATAGAGATCTCCTGAGGGCCCAACGGCTATGGCCGTGATGTCTTGCGCTCCCGGTCCGGTTGCGAGCCCGGCCCAGCGCAGATTGCCTTCGGCGTCATAGTGCACTACGAAACCATCTTTACCCGAGGGCTGTGCGTGGTCGGGGGAATGCAGCACCGTGTCTCCAAGCCGGAGTGAGCCGCCGGAAAAGGAGCCCCCCACATAAACATGGCCCTGCGCATCTGTCGCGATACCGGCGATGCGGACATTATCCGCCAGGAGTTGTCGGTTCCACAGGAGTTCGCCATCCTGAGAGTATTTTGTGATTGTCGCAGCGTACTGTCGATAACCATCGCCAATTCTTGGTCCTATCCAGCTGATCAAGAGATCTCCATCGGCATCGACAGCAAGGCGATGGGGATCGATTCCAGAGTGGTCAAGGTCTATATCAGGCCAAGTGTGGCCCCAGCGCATATAGCCCTCGGCGGTAAAACTCGCCAAAACATAGTGCCGTTCTTCAGCAACCATGTCGAAATCACCGAGGTATGTATTTCCGTCGTCATCGACAGCAAAAACATCTTTCAACAGGTCGGGGTTTGGCCCACCCAGGCGACGAGTCCAGCGGATGGCGCCCTCGGGCGTGTAGCTGGCCATAAAGATATCGGGATTGCCCGCTTCAAATATTCCGAGCGCAGGAAAAGGAGCAAGCGCGTTCGGGCCGGAAAAGAGCGAGTCCCCGTCGTAATATCTATG
>JANQSQ010000371.1 GCA_028283985.1 Rhodothermales bacterium
TGACAATCGACACGATCGAACTCGCGTAGGCGCTGGGAACGTTGAATTTTCGGGCGGCCATTGGGCAACGAGGTCTGGGGACAGGCCCTGGCTGGTACAAGCCGGGGGTAAATCGTTAACGCCGGGAAAGGATTCAAGTTCGATAACGGGCTGCGAAGGACAAGGCTGTTTTACTAATCACAGCCTTCGGCTGCAGGTTGGTTTTGATCACAGCCTTCGGCTGATGAGGGGGACTGTTTCCTTCTTCCAGGAAGAAAACGAACCGTCGAGTATGGTTGCGCGCGCCTTGCGCATCAGCCAGGTATACAGAGACAAGTTCTGTACGGATGCAATGTGCAGACCGAGAATTTCGTCCGCCATAAAAAGATGGCGCACATACGCTTTGGAGAAAGTCCGGGAAACATACCCGCCCAGACCGGAATCGAGCGGCGAAAAGTCGTCGCGCCACTTCCGGTTCCGGATGTTGACGATGCCCTCCGTCGTGAACAGCATACCGTTGCGCCCATTGCGCGTGGGCATGACGCAATCGAACATATCCACGCCCCGTGCTATGTTTTCCAGCAGATTTTCGGGCGTGCCCACGCCCATGAGATAACGCGGCTTGTTCGCAGGCAGTATGTCGTTCACGACCTCGACCATGGCATACATTTCATGATCGGGTTCGCCCACCGAGAGACCGCCGATGGCATACCCCGGAAAGTCCATGTCCACCAGCCGCCGGGCCGACTCCTGCCGGATATCCGGAAACACCGTACCCTGTACGATGGGAAAGAGCGCCTGACCATATTCGTACAACGGTTCCGTTTCTTCGAACCGTTTTTTGCAGCGGGCCGCCCAGCGCAGGGTCATCTCGTGCGAAGCCCGGGCATATTCCCGCGACACGTCCGCCGCCGGGCACTCGTCGAGGACCATCATGATATCCGCGCCGATGCTGCGCTGGATATCCACCGCCGATTCGGGGGTAAGAAAATGGGAGGAGCCGTCGAGGTGACTGCGGAAGGCTACGCCCTCCTCGCTCAGCGTCCGGTGGCTGCCGAGCGAAAAGACCTGATATCCCCCGGAATCGGTCAGAATCGGAC
>JANQSQ010000378.1 GCA_028283985.1 Rhodothermales bacterium
ATGGGGGGGGCGGGGGGCGGCCGCCGGGGATTACGACCGCGACGGCGACATTGATGTGCTGATGGTCGAAAGCGGGGGCGGCGCCCACCTGTGGCGGAATAATTTGCTGGAGAATGGAGCCGCCGGCGCCGACGACAACCCCGTGTTTCTTCGCGTGATGCTGGAGGGAAGCGCCAGTAACCGCGAAGGCCTTTCGTCTTCCGTGGAAGTGGTGCTTGGCGACCTCCGAATGGAGCGCCGCGTCCGCACCGGCTCCAGCTACCTGTCCCAGAACGAATTGCCGGTTACGTTCGGACTGGGCGAGCACATCGCCGCCGACAGCCTTATTGTCCGGTGGCCCAGCGGCGTGGTGGACCGCTTCGCCCAGGTCGAGGGCAACCGGCAGTACCGGGTCGTGGAAGGCGCCGCCCGGCTGACGGCATGGTAGGGAGTTGCTCGGCCTCGCCTGTATACGCAAAATGCATAATAAACCCCTTCTTTATGCAATTATTGCATAGTTCTTTTTTTAGGGCCTGCACCAGACTCGGATTTCTCACGGATTCCAGGCCATGAACCCGCAACAAATTCCTGTGTCGGATTCTTCCGGGGCGGTTCGCCGGGGCAAGGCGATCCGCCGGGCTGTGGTATGGGCGCTGGTTTGCGCGCTGTTCCTGCTCGGTATCACGGTGGTCGGCGCGCGCTGGTATCTGGGCGCATCGATCCAGCCCCGATCCGGCGCCGTGGAATTGCCCGGCCTGTCCGCCCCGGTAACCATTGCCTTCGACGAATGGGCCGTTCCCCGCATCCGGGCCCGGAACGAACTCGACGCTGTACGGGCGCAGGGCTTTTTGCACGCTTCCGAGCGCTTGTGGCAACTCGAAATGTATCAACGGGTGGCGCAGGGACGCCTCGCCGAGCTGTTCGGCGAGCCTGCCCTTGGAGCCGACAAGCTGCTCCGGACCCTTGATTTCCGGGGAGCGGCCGAAAGGGAGATGGCCACGCTGCCGGAGTCCATGCTCGACACCCTCCGGGCCTATGCGGAGGGGGTGAACGCCCGGCTGGCAAGCTGGCGCGGCCCATGGCCGCCCGAGTTCGTGATTCTGGGCATCGAACCCCAACCGTGGACCCCGCAGGCTTCGCTTTCCATCTCCCGGAGCATGACATTCGATTTGTCGAAATGGCAGGGGGAACTGGATCGTATCGAGGCGCTTGCCCGTCTTCCCGAAACGCACCGTCCCGCGCTGACGCCGCGTTATCCTGCCTGGGGTCCCACGATCCTGCAGGATCGTCCCGGAGAACCGGGAATGTCGGAAGACGAGACAGGGTCCGCAGCATCCGCGCAGGATGGGGAAGCGGTCTTGCCCGATGTATATCGAACCCGCCTTGTGGAAACCGCGCCGGCCCCTCGCAAGCCGCTCGACCCCCTCGGTTTGCTTGCAGGGCTTGGTTTACCGGCGTCCAACTCGTGGGCGATCGGCCCTTCCCGCACCGCGGACGGGTATGCGCTGCTTGCCAACGACACCCATCTAAACCTGCGGGCGCCCTCTACATGGTATCTGAATGCGATCTCCGTGGAAGATTCCGATCATCATGTGGCCGGTTTCTCGATTCCGGGAGCTCATAGCGTGGTCATAGGTCTTTCCCGGCGCATGGCGTGGGGGTTCACCAATGCATCCATTGACGGCGCCGATTTTATTGCCGAGACCCTCAGCGGGGACGGCAGCAGCTACCTCGATGGTTCCGTCTGGCGTCCCCTCGAAATTCGCCGCGAGCTCATCGAAGTGCGCGGGCGGGAGCAGTCCGTGGAATGGAATGTCCGTAGCACCGTTCGAGGACCGATTATTACCGACGTGATTCCTGCGGACGGGCTTGACCTGTCCATGCTCTGGACCGGGTTTCTGGAGCCGGGCCCTTTCCGGACGCTCGTGAATATGAATCATGCCCGCGCGGCGGAAGAGATGGATGCGGCCGCGCGCGGCTTCAGTCAGCCGCACATGAACCTCATCTATGCTTCCGCTTCGGGAAGATTGGGGTATCGCCTGATCGGTTCGGTTCCGCTGCGTCCCGCCGGCACGGTCGGGGCGACCGTTTTATCCCCGGAAACGTGGCCGCAGGGCTGGACGGAGCTCCGGGATGAGGATTCGATGCCTGCATGGATCGATCCGCCTTCCGATTATCTCATCACAGCCAACAACCTTCAGAGTTGGGCGGTATTCGGACAAATCGGTCAGGAATATATCCCCCCGTTCCGGGCGAGGCGCATTCATGATGTGCTTTCACATGCTTCGGAATGGACCGTGGACGACATGCGCAGCCTGCAACTGGACTCGCGGAGCCTGTGGTCCGGGCTTACCCGGCAGCGGGCTGTGGACGCCGCCCGTCGTATCGGTGCGGAGGAGTTTGCCGCCGTGCTTGAAGATTGGGACCTCGCCATCGAGCCCCGCTCGCTCGGTCCCGCTCCTTTCTTCGCCTGGCTCTACCGCCTCCGCGCCCTGATTGCGGCAGACGAACTCGGGGAGGACGCCGCTTTTCCGGCATTCGCCTTTGCGCAGATGCTTGAAGAAGGCGATGCGCCGGGGACCCAGTTGGCGCTTTGGGCCGACGACGTGCGCACGCCCGAAATCGAAACCCTTGCACACTGGGAGGAAGAAGCGGCCCGTACGGCGGCAGGCCTTGCGGGGGTTCGCTGGGGGGAGGCGCGTTTCGAGCGATCCCCCCATCCTTTGGGCAGCGTAGCAATGCTCGACCGGCTTTTCTCGTTTCATGTCGGCCCGTATCCCGCCCGCGGCGGTCCCTACACGCTGCGGGCCGCCGACCGCTCGAGTTGGTCTCCACTCGACTCTACATCGTGGAGCATCCCGTGGGTCGGGGGAGCCGGGGTTTCCCAGCGCTTCGTGGCCAGCATGGCGCCGCACGCGCCGCGCGGGTACTTTTTTCTTCCCACGGGCCAATCCGGCAATCCACTGGACCGTCATTACAGGGACATGGCTGCCCGCTGGGCCGAGGGTTTTCTGGTGGAAATTTCTCCTGGAGAAGAACTGGCCTCCCCTGAGCATCTGCTGGAGCTTCTACCCCCACAACAATAACAGGCGCGCTATTTTGCATGGTATTTCATCCAGGAGGTCTCTTATGCCTTTGCGGTCCTTTGCCTTTTTCATAGGCCTGACCTGCCTGCTTCTTGCGGCCTGCGGTCAGTCCGTCGAGCGCCCCAATGTCCTGTTCATCGCCGTAGACGATCTCAACAACGATCTGGGAGCGTACGGTCATGACCTGGTCCGGAGTCCCCACATTGACCGCCTCGCCGCACAGGGGATGCGTTTCGACCGCGCGTATTGCCAGTATCCGGTCTGCAATCCCAGCCGGGTCAGTTTCCTGACCGGATTGTATCCCGAGCAAACCGGCGCGCTCACGAACCAGGATACCTTTCGCGTGCATATTCCCGAGGTCGTAACCCTGCCCCAATGGTTCCGGCAGCACGGGTACTATGTCGCGCGGGTCGGCAAGCTGTTTCACTATGGCGTCCCCCGGGAAATCGGCGCCGACGGCCTGGACGATTCGCTCTCGTGGGACCATGTCGTCAACCCGCGCGGGATCGACCGGGAAGTGCACGACCGGATCCATACCCTGGTCCCGGGCCAGTTCGGGGGCACGCTGAGCTGGTTGAGCCTGGACGACGACGAGGGCGAACATACCGACGCCCTGGGCGCCAGCGCCGCCATCGCATTGCTTGAGGAACATCACGCAGCGCAAACGGACCAGCCGATTTTTCTGGCCGTGGGTTTTTACCGCCCGCACACCCCGTATGTGGCGCCGCAGTCCTACTTCGAAAAGTATTCCCTTGAGAATATCCATCCGGTGATGGAAGAGCCCGGAGACCGCGACGACATTCCGGTGGCTGCGCTGGCCGACCGCCCCAAACAACGCGAACTGACGGTGGAGCAGCGTCGGGAAATTATCCAGGCCTACTATGCGTCGATCTCTTTCATGGATGCGCAGGTGGGCCGCTTGCTCGACGCCCTCGAGCGTCTGGACATGGCGGACAATACCATCGTCGTATTCGTGTCCGACCACGGATACCATCTGGGTCATCATGGTCTCTGGCAGAAGGGAGATCTGTTTGAAGGCTCCGTCCGGGTCCCGCTGATCGTGGCTACTCCGGAGCGCCGACACGCCGGCGCCGCCACAGAAGCGCTCACCGAACTGGTCGATCTGTATCCGACCCTGGTGGAGTTGAGCGGCCTGCCGCTGCCGGAGCATCTGGCCGGCCAGAGCATGACGCCGATTCTTGAAGACCCTGCCCATCCCGGCAGGCAGGCCGCGCTGACGGTGGCCTGGAGCCGCGCTCGCTGGGTGCATCCTGAAGCGTTTGACGAGCCGGTCCTCGGGCACACCATCCGGACCCCGCGTTTCCGGTACACCGAGTGGAATCAGGGACAGTCCGGCGTGGAGTTGTACGATTATCAGGAAGACCCGCAGGAATACGACAATCTGGCGGACAATACGGAGAGCGCCGAAACCCTGATCCGCCTGAAGCAATTGCTGGACGAAAAAAGGCGCGCGGCGCAATAGGCGCTATGGTTCCGGAATGGGCGAGGTCCTGGTCCCAATGACCTTACTGCGGGGTTCCCCCGAACGGCATGCTGCGGATTGTGTATCTTCTAAGGATACTCTGATCAAAACGACTTCGCTCAGCGCTTCACGTTCGTGCGTGAAGCGCCCTTCGGGAGGCTGCGAGGGGTACGCTGGCCGCGTCACTCCTCATTATTCGGGGCCGCCACCTGCATTGCTTCGTAATTCCTTGCCAGCGCACCCCTCTCAGCCTCTGAGATTTGCGGACTTAATCAGAATATCCTTAACTTTTTTGTAACGTTTTTGTAACGTGCCCGTATCCGTAAATGGGTATTTCCGGCTTGTTCCACAGACAAATAAAAGGCATGAAGCATCTTGATCGGATTGTCGCCCTGCTGATTATGCTAACCACAGCGGCCTGCGGCAGCACGGGCGGTTTGGTAACGGAGCAAGCCGGGGAGCAAGCCGACCGGCCCTCGACCGCCGAATTGGAGGCCCTCTACTGGGCGCGTCAGGATAGTGCGCTCACCCGATTCACCGAGGCTGACACCCACTTCATGACGGGCATGATCGCGCACCATGCGCAGGCCCTTATCATGTCGGAGCTGGCGCCTTCCAATGGCGCGAGCCCGCAGGTACAGACGCTGGCTGCCCGCATCATCAATGCGCAGCAGGACGAGATTGACCTCATGCAGCAGTGGCTCCGCGATCGCGGTCAGCCGGCGCCCGAAGTCCACATCACGGGAATAAACCTGATGCTGCACGGCGCCGGCGATCACGCCATGCATATGCACATGCCCGGCATGCTATCGCAGGAGCAACTGCAGGAACTCGAGGCGGCTCGGGGCCTGGATTTCGACCGGCTCTTTCTGACCTATATGATTCAGCACCACGCCGGGGCGGTGTATATGGTGGACGAGCTT
>JANQSQ010000387.1 GCA_028283985.1 Rhodothermales bacterium
ATGGGGTGCGTATATCCGGGCAGCAGGCCATTCCTCGCGTGGCCATCTCGGAACAGGAAATGCTGATCGGGACCATTCCGGCCAAGTACGGCGATGCGCAAGGGGGCGTGGTGTCGGTCACGACGAAGAGCGGCGCCGACCGATTTTTCCGCACCGTGGGCGCCTATACCTCGCAAGGGCTGGACAGTTACGGCCATAGTCTCGGCGAGATTTCGCTGGGAGGCCCGATCGTTCCCGGTCGTCTCAGTTTCTTTGTAACGGGACAGCATATCCGTCAGGACGATTCCAGCCCGTACGGCGTACCCACCTATCAGCTTACGGACGATCAGCTTGCCGAGCTCAATGCCAATCCGCAGGTTGTGCGCGCAACCAATACCGCCGGAGACTCCCTATATCTGCCGTTCCCGTGGCAGGCTGCCCGGGATGCTTTCGGCAACGGGGAGCCGCTTACGCCGGACTCGTTGGCTGTATTGCTGAATATCCCCGAGGGATATAGCCTCGATGGAGGCGGGTTGATAAGCGCGCCGGATACGTATCGCCGGGAGGATTTTACGCTGGAGCCTGCCAAAAACAGTCCTTTTGGAGAAACGATCGTGACAGGCAATGTTACGATCCAGCCTACCCAGACCCTCACGGTGCGTGTGGGCGGCATGTACGAAACAGAAAAATCGGAGGGGGTGAGTTACGGCCGGCATGTGTTCAATCCTAATTCCTTTTATCATGACGAGCGGGATACATGGCGAGTCTACGGCAGTCTGCGTCAGCGCTTCGCCTCGAACTTCTTCTACCAGATCGACGCGGCGTATCAGGATTACAACTATCTCCTGTACCCCAACGGATTTTCCGGTAATGTGGAAGAGGCATTTTCCTATGGGGATTTAGAGGGGGATTATCTGGAAATCGCCAGTCGCTATTTTGCAGCGCGATCCAGCGGGTATGCGCCGCTGTACAGAGATGACGGTACTGCCGGGTTGGGCAGTGTAGCGGGCGTTACCTTTTCAATGCCTGGCGCTCCACTGGCTACCTTCCAGAAGCGGGACCAGAAAACATTTCAGATATCGGGCAACGCCACGGCGCAGATCGGCCTGCACCAGTTGGAGTTCGGCGGCGAGTACCGTACGTTCACGGACCGCTGGTACAGTATAGGCGGTTTTGGATTGTCCCGCTACGCCCAGGACGACCAGTGCGAGCAGGTAGCCTGCTACGCCAACTACAGCGATTTGCCGTTCGAGGCCTTCCGGGAACGAACCAACTATTACGGATACGATTTTCGGGGGCTGAACGAAGTGGATGACCAGGATATCCAGGGATATTTCGACCGGACGAACCTCAATGTGGCGCCGCACCAGCCGATCTACTACGGCGGATATCTGCAGGACAAGATCGAGTACCGCGATCTCATCCTGAATCTCGGCGTACGCATGGAGGTGTTCGACAACAACGCGCCCGTGCTGAAGGATATTTATGCGCCGCGTCCCATTGTTCGCGCGGGTTCGGTATCCGGAACGCCCGCAGGCATCGATTCGGACGATGCGGTCTACTTCAACGATGCAGGCGATGTCGTCGGCTACCGGGATGTGGACGGGAATTTCTTCGACGTCGAAGGGACACGGGTGGACGCCCTTGACATTGTGAGCGATCTGTCCGGTCAGGTTCAGCCGACCGACGAACCCATTTCCAATGCGTTCGAGGAGTATACGCCGCAGGCTACGTTCATGCCGCGCATCGGCGTCAGCTTCCCGGTGACCGACCGGGCCGTGTTCTTTGCGTCCTTCAACGTAACCAGCCAGCGTCCCACGGAGCGTGCGTTTACGACCTTTCGGGCTTACGAGGAAATCACGACGCAGAATTCCCGTACGTCGAATCCCAAACTGGAGCCGGAACGAACCACCCAGTACGAATTGGGTTTCCGGCAGCGGTTGGGGACCAGCACGGCGCTCACGATTTCCGGATTCTACCGGACACAGGAGAACAAGATCAGCAACCGTCGTCTGATCGGCGGTTTCCCATCCTACGGCACGTATCTGAATGCGGATTTCACCACGACCAAGGGCGTCGAATTTGGCTTCGACTTGCGCCGGACCCGTAATCTCGCAGTGAACGCGAACTACACGCTGGCGTATGCGCAGGGCACCGGATCGGACGCCGGCGCCACCGCGGTGATCGTCTGGCGCGGTTCCGTGTTTCCGAACACGATCGCTCCGGCGGACTTCGACCAGCGGCATACGTTGAATGCGTCGGTCGACTATCGCTTTGGCGAGGGCGAGGGGCCGGCGATGGGCGGCAGTCGCCTGCTGGAGAATACGGGCCTGAATATCCTGTTCCGGTACGGGAGCGGTATGGCGTACACAGCATTGGCCGGCTCGTCGTTCAATGTGAACGATAGCTTCACCGACGACGCGATCGGTTCCATCAACTCGGCGCGTCTCCCGTCCACCTCCCGCATCGATGTGCGCCTGGATCGACGCTTCCAGTTAGGCGCCTCTTCGCTGACCGCCTATTTGATTGTGCAAAATCTGCTCGATACGCAGAATGTGCTGGCCGTTTTCCGGGCTACGGGTTTGCCTGACAACGACGGCTATCTGATGACGGACGGCGGTAGGGGTTTTCTTGCTACGCAAGCTGATCCTGCTGCCGTTGCGTTTTTGTACGACGCGTATATCAGTGGCCCGGTGAATGTAGGGGGCAGGCACACATCGGCTTCCAGCCTGATGTACAGTCGGCCTCGCCGGTTCCGGCTGGGATTCACGCTCAACTTTTAACGTGATCAGGGATACATGGCGGGGGATACCCTCCGCCAGCGCCTGATGAGGGAATTACCCCGAATGCAACGCCTCATACACTCATGAAGCAGCTTACACGATACCTGACGCTGATTTTGGCCGTGTGCCTGATTCCCGCGTCCAGCGCCTTTGCAGACAAGGATAAGGACGACAAGGACAAAAAGGCGCGGGAGGGTGAGCCTTCCGCTGCGCTCCGAACCAGCAGTTCGGGTCCCGATCCCGGGCAATGCACGCTTGGATTGGCGCAGAAGGACCTTGACGACAACAATGTCCGCGTCCGTCTTT
>JANQSQ010000388.1 GCA_028283985.1 Rhodothermales bacterium
GCGGCGTCGTCGCGGGTCGTGCCGAGGATGCGAAGTGCAAGACCATTTTCTACAAACGCCAGTTGGGTGTGTCCGCCGGAAACGATGAGGCAAAGCCAGGGATGCTCCGGCAGGTCCCGGTCGATCAGGGCAGAGCAGATATGTCCTTCGAGATGATTGATTCCCATCACCGGCACACCCAGCCCGAAAGCGTACGCCCGGGCAAAGCCGAGCCCAACCAGCAGCGATCCGGCAAGGCCCGGTCCGCGGGTTACCGCCACGGCGGTGAGGTCGGATGGCGCCATACCGGCTTTTTGGAGCGCCGTACGAACCACCGGAACGATACGTTGCTGGTGCGCGCGCGAGGCGAGTTCGGGCACCACTCCTCCAAATCGGGTGTGAACCTGCTGCGAGAAAATCTCGCTGGAAAGCACCTTGCCGTTCGCTACGACGGCAGCTGCCGTATCGTCGCAGGAACTCTCGATGCCCAGTATGCGCGCGTCGTTTGACATAGGGTGCAATAGTGGTAACAGGCCCTAATCAGAGTATCCTTAAATATATTCAATGTACGGGGATATCGATTCGTATTGACAAACAGTTCCGGGAGGTCTATTATTCAGGTTAATGGGCGTTTCCGTGCTATACGTTCCCGTTGCACTCATTCAGCAGCGCATGACTCTGCGCCACAAACCGTTTTCGTTATGATGCGAAACTGGCTGTTTCTTCTTTGGCTGATTGTATTTTTCGGTGTATCTGCACCTGCGCAGGCCCAGCTCCGGCAGGATGCGCGTAATCAGGAAGTCCAGTCCCGGCTATATGATGCCCAGTCCGGACCAGCCTTTTCACTGAACCGGCTTTTCAGTCCGCAGCATTTCCGGATGGGGCATTCGTACGAAATGTCGATAGGATCGTTCGGCGGAGTCAGTTCGTCGCTCGGCATGTACACCAACACCATGCGCTTCCAGTTCAACAGCAAACTGGCCGGGCGGGTTGATCTGGCTTATGCCTTCTCGCCGTTCGGGGGATCGAATATGTTCGGCGGCTCGCAGGGAATGCAAGGTCGGTTCCTGTTGCGTAATGCGGAGATTGCATATCGCCCGTCCGACAAGGTGCAATTGCATTTTTCCGTGCGGCAAAGTCCGTATGGGAGGTACATGAACCCGTACGGATATGGAGGATACGGCAGGTACGGCTATGGATATGGCCCCGGTTTCGGGTACTCACCTTACTATGGCAGAGGCATGATGTATATGCGCGTGGGGTCTGCCGACGATCTTTTCTGGAACGATGATCTTCGCTGAGCAAGGCCGCTGCGTCCTCGATTAATTGCCCGGTTATGGGTCGTTGGAAGAATCGTTTGATGGGGGCGGCCATTGCTGTACTTGGCCTCTTTGTACTCGTGCTCGCCTACAATTTCGTGACACGGGTTACCCTTCTTCCCGATCAGGAAGACGGAACTGCTCAGGAAATTATACAAGTCGAGGTGCGTAACGGGTGTGGCATCGGCGGTCTGGCGGGCGTGATGACGCTGTTTCTGCGTGAGCACGGCTATGACGTGGTGGAGGTGGGGGATTACGAGTCGTTTAATGTGGCCCGCTCCATGGTGATCGATCGGGTCGGGAATCTCGAAACGGCGCGTAAAGTGGCCGAGGAACTGGGTATCCGACAGGTCGAACAGGATATTCGCCCGGAGTATTTTCTGGACGCTTCGGTGGTGATCGGCCTGGACTACGAAACGTTGCGCCCCTTCAAGGAATGAATATGCCTATGGATGCTTCGTACGCGCTGGTTGCGCACGCCGTGGAGGCCATGCTCGACAAGAAGGCCCGGGATGTCACGGTCATGGACATGCGGGAGGTCGCTGGCTTCGTCGATTATTTTGTGATCGGTACCGGCGATTCAGAACTGCAGATCAAGGCGGTCGCTGAAGAAATAAGGGTGCGGTTGCACACGCAATGCAGCGAGAAACCATGGCACCTGGAAGGCGCTGATGTCTGGCAATGGGTTCTGCTTGATTATGTGGATGTAGTGGTGCATGTCTTCAGCCCTGAAAAGCGAGCATTCTACGACCTGGAAAGATTGTGGGGCGATGCGTCAAGAAAGCATGTGGGTTCGACCGGGCTGCTGCACGAAAGCGGCCTGCGCACGTCGGGAGGCGCGGGATAAGGCGTACGGAGTAATACCGCCGGAAGCGGGGTCTGTGCTCCCTGGCCGATTCAGGTGATCTCGTCCTCTTCGAAGAGGATGGTGATGCCGGGGAGGAGATTGTGCCGCTTTGCCAGTTTCAGGAGGGCGCCTGCGGCTTCCTCGGGCGAGTTGAAGGAAGCATTCTCCTTGCTGTCCACGGCCATTTCGTAGCCGATAGCCTCTTCTCCTTCCCCGTCTTTTTCCCAGGCGGTCGCCTCCTCGATCACAAACGCCCCGTCTTCGGGCATGAACGAAGCGATAAAGCGCTCCCGTTTCTTTTGCGTATCGATCAGACTCAGGCTGCCGATAGCGCCGTACTCATCGTCGTAGAAGAGCGTTTCTGCGAGCAGTATGCGGACGAATTGTTCAGGATTGAAGGGTTTATTTGCAGCCATCTGTCTGGAATTGTGCATGTGTTTGCTAACAGCCCCTAATGTTTTTCGAGTACCCTTGATGGTCCGGGGAGGATCCCGTGATCAGGACCCGTGAGGGTTACTCTTCAAGGAAATCAGCGAGAAATTCGTTGGCGACGATGCCGCTGAATTGACGGACCTGTGCCTCGAACAGGTCTGCAAAGCAGCGGACGATCTTTTCTTTCACATCCTGCGGGTCGATAGCATGCCCTGTTTCCTTTTCGAGGGACGTTACGTTGGAATCTGAAATTCCGCACGGCACGATGTGCGAGAACCAGTCCAGGTCCGTACTCACGTTGAGGGCAAATCCGTGCATGGTTACCCAGCGGCTGCATCGTATACCCATCGCACATATTTTTCGAGCGATTTCGTTTCCTGGGCTTGTTGCGGCGTCCGCATCCACCCAGACTCCGGTGCGCCCTGCAATGCGCTCGCCTTGCACGTCGTACGATGCACAGGTATCGATGATCGTTTGTTCGATCAGGCGCAGGTACTTGTGTATGTCGGCAACGAATCGATTGAGATCCAATACGGGATAGCCCACGATCTGTCCCGGGCCGTGGTAGGTAATGTCTCCACCCCGATCTATTTCGACGAACTCGGCGCCCCGTTTTCGAAGCAGGTCCTCGGAAATGAGCAGGTTCCGGCGATTACCGCTTTTTCCGATCGTGTACACGGGCGGGTGTTCGACGAACAGGAATACATGCGGGAGGACTTCCGGGGGAGTGCGCCGCTTCGCGGTAATGAGGCGCTGCTGGATACGCTGCTGCAATGCCCAGGCGGGCCGGTAGTCCATCCGCCCGATGTCGCAAACTATTACGTGTCTGGCTGCACTCATATCCATGCCTTTCGACCGGGTTGCATTCGGTTCAGTTGGCGATGCTTAACCGGAAATTGAACCCACCGTTGATGCTGGTGGAAGAAGGCGTACGACTGTCTTCACTGATGAAGTTCTCGTAGCGAAGCGTGAGATCCGTGCTGACGCGATTACTGATCTGATAGGAAATGCGGGGTGCGACCGTATAGCGCTTCGAGGCGGAAATAACCGATACGTTGTCTCCCTCGAGTGCGTCGCCGACACGGAATTCCTCGCGACGGTCAATGTAATCCGTTAGTGCCCGCCGGAGCAAAAGGCGCCGGTCGCTCAGGTTGGCAACGGACATGGTCAAACTGAAACTGACCCGGTTGTTGATCCTTTTCAGGAAAGGCAACTTCATCCCGGATCTGGAATAGTTGGCCGTCATAGTGATTTGACTGTTGTTGTTCTCCGACACCTCGAAGTTGGTGGTGCTCAGCACGTAGGAGGTGCTTTTTTCCCAGGTAATGCTTGTCTGGAGATTTCCCTTGAAGGACAGGTCAAGTCCGATCAGCGGCTGGAAGCGCTCGTTTACCCGGATGCTCCCGATCTCGTCTTCAGGGATGGTGAACACGATCTGCTGTCCACTCAGCGCAAAAGAACGGGTCGAGTCACTCGAAATCACATTGCGACGGTAATCCGTGGCGTAGTCCGAGCTGTAGCCATGCCGGATGCTGGCATTCGTAACCAGGTTACGGATGATGGGCCATTGTCCGATTCCCGACCAGGAAATTTGCCAGCCGGGCATCGGGAAAGGCAAAAACCCTCGTTTGTCCACTGTACCCAGGCCGGACAGGAAGGCGTCCTGAAAATCGGTGACGATGGATTCATTGGTGAGCACGATACGTCCATCTCCGTTTTCGTCGCCGATGCGCCGGGGATCGGCCGCCCGGGCGTTGTCTTCCCGGTATGTTTCCAACTGCCTTGCGAACATGTCCAGGTATCCCGGCCCGAAGACCCAGACAGATGCCCGGTTCGATCCGGTGAACGTTTCTGTGATTGTGATCGGGTCCGGACGGTACGTCCGATTGGTGCTGTTTGTCCAATTGGCATTCCAGGTCAGATTGATCTGGATGGACTGGGTGGGATTGAGCGTCGTGCGTCCCTGTACCTGCTGCTGGGATGTCAAGGCGTCCCGCACCTGTAGCCGGTCGCTGATGATGCGCTGCTCAAGGGGTAGCTCGCGCTCGAGTCCGAAGCGGTATCCTACAGGCGGCCCCGCGTCATTGAAGATGGCGTCCACAAGACTATATGGTGCATCTACGTCGAGGATATTGTTGTCGTCATCCAGCACGAGTTGCCCCACGTTACTGGAATTGCTACCCTGGCTTGATCTGTACGTGACCGTAAGCTCTCTGATACCTGTGATTGCCAGGATGGTGCGGCGAGCTATCGAGGCCGGGTTCGGCAGCAGGGCAGTGAAGAAATTCGGGCCGCTGTCCTCTTCTTCGGTTTCCACTTCATCGTCTTCTTCATCCGGCGTCTCTTCTTGGGTTTCGCCGGAAATTTCCAGATCGCCGGCAGGCGGGGCGGCTTCTTCTTGCACAGGCAAGGCTTCGGGTACGGGTGGTGCATCCTCGCCTTCTACAGGCATTTCGTCCGGTGCGATCAGTACGTCTTCTCCTTCGTCGGGAAGTTCTTCTTCCTGTACGGCGTCGTCTTCTTCGCCTTCATCCGCTCCTTCTTCTTTTGCCGCCTCTGCAGCGGCCTTTTCCTGCTCCTCGCGCTCTTTCTCTTCCTGTTCCAGGCGCCTTCTTTCCTCACGCTCCGCTTCCCTGATAGTCCTGCGCTCTTCCCTTGCAGCAGCGCGTTCCTGCTGGCGCTGCGCACGCTCAGCCTCCTTTTCCTGACGGTATTTGTCCTCTGCCTCCTCCATGGCTTGATAGAACGGTATTTTTCGGAACAGGTCTTGCAGGTGGACCGTGTTGCTGCCGCTCAATTGGGACTGGTTGCTTGTAGAGGCGCCGGTGTTACGTCCAACCGCACCGTTTCTCCAGGAGAATTGCGAACCCCAGGTGATATTCTGGATATGAAACCAGTTCAGGGAAGCCGGCATTCTGGGGTTGAAGGTAGCCGTGAATTGTTCGTTGTGCTGATCGGTTCGAATCCCTTCGTGCCCCGAGAAGATGCGGTTGAGAACCTGTCCCGCTCGAATCACGCGCAATTCGCTGATTTCGTACCGTATATCGTTTTCGTTGACCAGTCCCGAAGCGAGTGCTTCCGTTTCTCTTGTGTTCGCAAAAGAGATCTCGTTGCCCAGACTGTCCACCCGGATTACAGTAAATACGGTATCCACCCCTGCCGCATTCAGGCTCTGACTGGTGTTGGCTGTATACGACACGTTGAGGAACTGGAACGGATCGTATTGGAAGTTGCCGTTGCGCCGGTGTGAAAGCGCGTGCGACTGGCGTAACGGAAATTCGACCGGTTCTGGCAAGGATTGCGCCGTCGGATCGGGAAGTTCGCGGCGGCGGTCTTGCGACACGGTGAAATTCCGTGCCGCTGTGGCTCCGGCTGTGACGGCCCTGGGGGCATAATTGAAGTTCAGCCCGCCGAGGGTGCGCAGCACGGGGATATCGCCGAGGAACCAGAACGGGCGCACTGTACGCGGCCGACGAACGTTCACCCGGTAGGTGAGAGAGGAGTTCCATCGCTGGCTGTCCCGTTGCCGCTGGGATGGATTGCTTGCCGCCGCCTCCGAGGAGGAAAAATTGAAGGAAAGGCCGTCCACCGTATTGCGTAACACCCGCGAGTCGGATCCCGATTTTCCGACGCGTATGCTGTAGGAGCGTGTGACGGATCGGGTTTGGGCCGCTTCGATGATCTCGTCTTTTTTCTGCTCCCGTTCCGCCTCGGTCAGTTCGTCGTTCCGATCGGTTTGGTCAAGCAGTTCTTCAAGGCGAATGTCTCCCCGGTTGGGTGAAAAGCGAGGCGTTGTCGTCTGATTGGATACCTGGACCGAAGCGGGAAGCGTCCAGCCGTACTTTTCCGGGATGAATTTGTCGAGGTTTACATCGGTTGTAACACTCCAATTGGATATTTTATCCTGCTCGCGATCGCCCAACGTGCTTTCCAGGCCGCCGAAGCCGTCGGTTTGATGTTTCCAGCTGGCCCTGAGCGTGGCGAAATCGGCCAGTTTGATATCCGCGTTTCCGATAGCGGCCCAGCCGTTCGTTTCGTCGTAGCCGGACACCCGCAATTCGTTCACCCAGACCGTCACATCCCCGAGAATATCTTCAGGCCGAGTGTTACGCATACCGGTAATGGTCGAGTCCGCTGTGTTGCGAATGCCGAGTACGATCGTGTTGACGCCACCGAGGGAGGGTCTTCCCTTGATACCTAGGCGAGTGCCGGGCGGGGCGAATTCAGCGATGCCGGGGCTGAGGGGCACATCGTGAATATCCGACCAGTAGACGCTGTCTGTAGCGAATGCCCGGTCGTCGCGCGATACCTTGAGCTGGTTCAGGGCCCCCAGTTTGATATTCACCGAATTCAGATCGATGAGTTCGCCTCCTGCCATGCGGCTGGTTTGCCAGAGTTCGTCGGCGTCTCTTGAGGAGATCGAACTGGGGGACAGCGGCATTTCGTACTCGTAGTAGTCGTTCGTTTCGTTGGCGCCGAGGCGCAGGAAGAAGCGAGCGTTATCCCGTTCTTCGATGGGTGCGCCGTCCCCCCGTTCGCCGTGCATATGCAGAAACATGCGCAGGTTCGAGTATTTCAGCAAATCGACTTCCTGATGGTACGTCTTGAAGATAGCCTGCTGCTTGCCGGGCATCAGGTTCTCGACCCGCAATGCCATGGCTTGTTCGCGCGCGTTTTGCAGTTCTCCTGCAGTGGTGCGGATCTGGCTGATGATCGTGCCGTTGGGCGTGGCGTACGTGGTGCTGTTTTCCTCGTTGTTGATGCTCGAAACGGAGAGGCGTGTCTGATCGCGCAGGATGTCGGTCGGAAGGCTTCGTTCGAATACGACCGCCTCGGATTTCTGCCATTGAGCCCCTACCAGTTCGAACGTCGGGAAGCGGAGCGTGACCGGGGTATCGTGTCCGGTGGTCCATACCCGGATCGATTCGATGAGGCTGAAGTCCTGTATATTGCCGACCCGGCGCGTGAAATCCCGGACGGGAATGCGGATCTGATACCATCCGCCGCCCGGCGCAATTTCCGTGACGACATAATCGTTCGTGCGCTCCGGTCTGGCAAGGGAATCGAGCGCTGCAGGCGCCAGAGGCAGTTGGTACTGAA
>JANQSQ010000394.1 GCA_028283985.1 Rhodothermales bacterium
ATACCCCCCACCCGAGATCGCGTGCGAGACTGTTATCTCGCGTGCATCATTGACATTGTCCAGATCGTCATCCACGCCCGTGACCGTCACTGTCTGCGGTGTGTCCCAGTTCGAAGTCGTGAAGGTCAGCGTGGACGGGCTCACCGTTGCGGCGCTCGCATCACCGCTCGTCGGCGTCACCGTCACATCGCCCGTCGGCTCCTTACCCAGCACAACCGTGTAAGTCCCCGTGCCGCCATTCTCATCAATCGACAAATCTGTTGGTGCAACCGTCACGGAGGGCGGAGCAACCACATTCACAGTCAGAAGAGCGGGAACAAAACTCGGAGAAGGGGCGTGGATCCGGTTGGTAAGCGTGGCTGTCGTTCCAAGTGCCACTGTACCAGCAACCCTGACTGTTACCGTATAGGTATCGTCGACAACGGTGGGCGGCTTGTTGCGGAAAACTACACGGTCATCATCTACCGTCACACCCGGCGTGTCGGATTCGATAATACCTTCCTCGGAGTCGGCAAAGCCAAACGCAGTCATAGTGAAGCTGTAGGTGGCACTTCCACCCGGCTCGATGTCCAGTGACGTCGGAGAAACGCTCACGCTCTGGGCCTGCACTCCGGTGGCACAAATCAGAAACAGGGGGGCGGCCAGCACGTGGCGGAACAAGCCGGGCCGACGTGCGGGCGAGCACAAATGCCAAACACTGAAGAAACAAACGACCCCTGTTAAAACGCTCAGAAACGCCAGGGCATGGTCGAATGCACTCAAATCAGCAGTTTCATCAATGTTGCTGACAAGCACCTGAGTTTCCTGGGCCTGGACCACGCCGCCCTGTCCCGGACGGCGCGAACCGGAAAGCGTTATATCAGAGAAGCGGTCCCACCGTCGGGAACGAAGACGCCGGGAGGAAAGGCGCAATGCCGCAGCGGCCCGGCCGAGCGCCTCCATGACCGACGACGCGGATACGGCGCTGCTTGCTAAAGAGTACATTCTCTCTCTCTTCGTTTCGTCGCTGGGAAATTTCATCGCTTGCGGAAGTATTGAGGTGAAGGAAAAACCGTTTATCCGACCTCGAGCGCCAACGGGCAAAGCCGGCTGGTTGGCGGCCCGGAAAAAGAGAAGGGGGGACTCAGCAGATAAGCGGATACAGGCACAGGAGCAGGAGCAATGGCTCAACTCGCCCCGGCATGGGACAATCCGGCCCTCATCATCATATTTTATGCAAATTGTTGTACTTATTCTGTTATTATTTAGCATAAATCTGTGATCTTTTGTGTCTATTTATTGAATTTTTAATTAATGGGGGATCGCGCTCCGGGCAACGTATGCCCCATTCGGACAGCGACCAGCGTGCTCCTCGCAGCCTCCCGAAGGGCGCTTCCCATCCGCAAGGCCCCGAATCCGCAGCGCTTCCCGCTAATTTCAACGATGGAATTATAATATCTTTTACGCACGAACGCGGAGCGCTGAGCGAAGCGGTTTTGATCAGAGTATCCTATACTTCCTGCGCCGCCATGCCGATGATCCAGACGGTCCGGGGACCGATCGAAGCCGCCGAACTGGGCGTGTGTTACGGCCATGAGCATCTGCTAAGCGGCCCCCCGGAGCCATCCCCCGACGAGATGGATTTCGTGCTTGACGACGAGGATGCCGCCGCTCTGGAAATGCGGAGTTTCCGCAGGGCCGGGGGATCGGCTGTGGTGGAAATGACTACCCCTGATTATGGCCGGGACGTCGCCGGCCTGCACCGTGTCTCCGAGCGGACGGGCGTGCATATCGTGTGCGCCGCCGGATACAACAAGGATCCGTTTTCAGCCCCCTTTGTCAACGGGGTATCCGTCGAGGAACTCACGGAGCGTTTCGTGCGGGAAATTGTCGAAGGCATCGACGATACCGGCATCCGCGCCGGCCTGGTCAAGGCATCCTCCACGCTCAACGAAATCAGCCCGGTTGCGGAAAAAGTGTTTCGCGCCGCCGCCGCGGCGCATCTCCGGACCGGCGCACCCGTTTCGACCCATACCGAGGCCGGAACGATGGCGCTCGAACAGGTCCGCCTGC
>JANQSQ010000399.1 GCA_028283985.1 Rhodothermales bacterium
TGTCCCAGTTCTGCCGCGTAAAGGTCAGCGCGTCCACGAACTTCACCGGCTCCGCGGTCGCGATCGCGGCATTCGCGCTCGCCATCGTGAGCGTCACGTCGCTCAGCGGGCCCTTGGCGAGCTTGATGCGGTACAGGGCCGTCTCGTTCTCGCGCACCACCACGCGGGGCGACCGCAGGAAATGGGTGTCGGCGAACACGATCACCGCCGGCGAATCGTCATTGGTCACCGTAACCGAGACCGTGGGCGTCGGCGTCTTGCTGTCGTAGCCGCCCCCCCTGGCCCGGTGAGTGATCGTCGCGCGGCGGACGGGATCGATGAAGTCGTCGTCGACCGCCGTCACGGTCAGCGTCTGGGGCCTGTTCCAATTGGTGGGCGTGAAGGTCAGGTCGTCCCAGTCCGACGCCGTGCTCACCCTAACGACGCCGGGGTCCGAGACGATCGGGATCACGGTCACCTTCCCCGTGGGCTTGCTGTTCAGCTTGACGGTGTAGGTCGTCTTGCGCTGGCCGGGGGCCTCGCTCACCGTCACGGCGGACTTGGAGGCCGTCACGCCGCGCGGGTCGTCCTTCACGGTCACCGTCACCGACGGCACGGTTGCCGAGTTGTAGCCGCCCCCGGAGATCCGGTGGGTGATGGTGGCGCTGCGGTCGGGGGTGCCGCTGACGTTGTCGTTCACGCCTTTCACCGTGAACGCCTGCGGCGTGTTCCAGTTCTGCGCCGTGAAGGTCAGCTTCGACGGGCTCACGGTCGCGGTGGACGTGGCGCTGCTGGTCGGCGTCACCGTCACGTTGGCCGTGGGCGTATTGCCCAGCACCACCGTGTAGGTGTCGCTGCTGCCTTCGTCGATCGTCAACGAGGACTTCGAAACCCTTGTCGCCGGATCGTTGTCGGCGATCGTCAGTACACACTTATTGGAGCGACCGGGGGTGATGTTGGTCGTCCTGAACTGGATCGTGAAGGTCTCGTCGCTCTCCCACAAGGTGTCCTCTCTTGTCTCGACGGTAAAGGCAAGCCGGTCTTCGTTTGCGTTAGTATTGCGCTTCCAGCCGCTAAACTTACCGTTGCCTAGGTGGACAAAGTCGGAGGTGCCGGCAGTCCCGGCGACCGTGTCAAAGGTGGCGCCAAACTCCTTCGTATTGTCCGCCCCGACACTCACCAGGTTGACCGTGACGGATCCGCCCTCCGTTACCCTCGTCGTCGGGCATTCGAGGTAGAAGGAGGCCTGGCCAAAGGCGCTCGCGGGAATCGTGGCAAGCGCGGCCAGGAGCGCCATC
Organism: Rhodothermales bacterium; assembly: GCA_028283985.1. Lineage (GTDB taxonomy): Bacteria > Bacteroidota > Rhodothermia > Rhodothermales > VXPQ01 > VXPQ01. Next base: position 1,278 of record JANQSQ010000399.1, read on the forward strand.
GCGACCAGGAGCGCCCGCCGTCTGCGCGGGCGGACGGTGCGCGGGAGCCCCCCCCCTTCAAGAGGGCGCGCGACCGGGCGGAAGCCCTGGCTTCGGTTTCGACGCAGTTTGTTTCGTCATTGTGAAATTTCATCGTTTTCGGAGTATGAGGTGCGGGCATAATCTGTTTACTGGCCTTACGCACCATATCGGGTTTTCGGACCAGCAAGAAAAGTAACGATTACATATTTTAAGGAAGAACTTTTGCAAAATACGCATATTGTTGTGCCTATTTTGTGATTATTTAGATTAAATCCGTGCCTTATTTGTTATTATTTATCTATTTATGTCATTAAATCTAATGGAGAACCGCATTTCACGCCACGGACGCGCCATGCCGGGCGCCGAGCGGCTACGGAGCCCTTTGGCGACTTTTTGTATATAATTCCCTTTCTTTTGGCGAATCCGGCGAAAAATTTGTATACCGCCGGAAAGGGAGATATGTTAGGGGGCGCAAAACATTAAAAAAAGTGGACATATCGTGTCTGATCGCGGCTACATAACCCGGACCGCCCTGATCGTAGCCCTCGGGGGCTTCCTGATGGGTTTCGACGCCTCCGTCATTTCCGGCGTCGTCGGATTCATCGAGACGCAGTTTACCCTGACCAAACTGGAGCTCGGATGGGCGGTCAGTTCGTTGACCCTTACGGCCACCCTGGCCATGATGGCGGCCGGCCCCCTGAGCGACGCCCTCGGGCGCCGGCGGGTGCTGTTTTTCGCCGCCGTACTGTATGCCGTGTCGGCGATCGCTTCCGCGCTGGCGCCTTCTTTCTGGTTTCTGGTGGCGGCCCGCATGATCGGGGGATTCGGAGTAGGGGCCTCGCTCATCATTGCCCCGATGTATATCGCCGAGATCTCGCCTCCGGCCGTGCGGGGGAAGATGGTGTCGTTCAACCAGTTGAATATCGTGATCGGCATCTCGGTGGCGTTCTTCACGAATTACCTCGTACTGCGATTGGGGCAATCGGATATGGCGTGGGCTGAGGCGCTGCGCTTCGGCCCCTGGAACTGGCGCTGGATGCTGGGTCTGGAGACGCTTCCCGCCGTACTCTACTTCACGTGTCTCTTTTTCGTGCCGGAAAGTCCCCGCTGGCTGATCATGCGGGGACGGGAGGCGCTGGCGCGGCCCATCATGATCCGGGCCGGCGGCGAGGGGCGCGCGGACGAGGAAATGCAGGCTGTGAAGGCCAGTATCGCGAGCGACGCCGGCAAGGTAAGGACGCCGCTGCGCGATTTATTCGCTCCGGCCATGCGCCTGGTGCTGCTCATCGGCGTCGTCGTGGCCGTCATCCAGCAGATCACCGGCATCAATGCGGTGTTTTTCTATGCGCCGATGATCTTCGAGCAATCCGGCATCGGCACGAACGCGTCGTTCATGCAGGCCATCCTGGTCGGCCTGACCAATCTGGCGTTCACCGTGGTGGCCATATTGCTCATCGACCGCCTTGGGCGCAAACCGCTGCTTGCCGTCGGGCTGGGCGGCGTCACGGTGTCCATGCTGGTGCTGGCGTTCGGCTTCTTCCAGGCGAGTTATACTCTTACCCCGGACGCCATTGCTTCGCTGCCGGAAGAGGTTCCAACCGCAGCGCTCGAATCCATGAGCGGCCGGACGTACGATTCCGACGTGGCCTTCAAGACCGCCGTGGCCGATGCGCTTGGCGAGGAAGCCGCCCAGCAACACGAAAGTACGCTGGTGACGGCTGCCATAGATATCAACTCGGGACTGATTCTGGCGGGCATTCTCGCCTTCGTCGCCTTTTTCGCGGTGTCGATCGGGCCGGTGATGTGGGTGCTCTTTTCGGAACTGTTCCCCAACCGTATTCGCGGTCTGGCTATTTCGTTTGTGGGCCTTATCAACTCCGCGGTGAGTTTTACGGTGCAACTCGTGTTTCCGTGGGAATTATCTCAACTCGGCAGCGCCCCGACGTTTTTGATTTACGGTATCTTCGCTGCGGTCGGATTCGTTTTCGTCATCACGGTGATCCCCGAAACGAAAGGGAAATCGCTGGAGGAACTGGAAAAAGTTCTCATAAAATGATCGTTTCCGGCGCCTGATGCGCGGCATTCCGTGCGGATCGGCGCCGTACCCCCTGCATACATGCCGTTCCGGCAAACATCATGAAATTATCGTATTGCTCCATCGCAGGTCTGTTGCTTTCCGCGCTTGTTCTTTCGGGATGCCAGCCGAGCGCCGAAGCCCCTTCCGTCGAAGGGCCGGTCAGGATGGAATTGCGGCAGGTAGACGGCCGCTATGAACTTTTCAGGGACGGGGAGCCTTTTTACATCCACGGCGCAGGCCTTGAATTCGGCGATATAGAGCGGTTGGCGCAGCACGGGGCCAATTCGTTCAGAACATGGCGGACGGACAACGGGCGCGATACGGGCGACGAGGTGTTGCGCCGTGCCCATGAAGCGGGTCTGGTGGTTACGATGGGACTGGAGATCGCGCGGGAGCGCGAGGGCGAAGGACGGGGGATTTTCGGATTCGACTATGACGACGAAGAGGCCGTGGCGGAACAGCTCGAACGGATTCGGGCCGAAGTCATGCAGTACAAGGACCATCCGGCGCTGATCGTCTGGGGCATCGGCAACGAACTGAACCTCGGCGCCGCCAACCCTCGCGTGTGGGACGCCGTCAACGGAATCTCGGAAATGATTCACGAGATCGATCCCAACCACCTGACCACCACCATGCTGGCGGGTATCTGGCAGGAGCTGGCCGACGATATAACGACACGGGCTCCCGACCTGGACCTGATCAGCATTCAGATGTATGCGGATATCGAAAACCTGCCCCGGTACATCGAAGAAATCGGATGGGACGGGCCGTTCATGGTCACCGAGTGGGGCGCTACCGGCCACTGGGAGGTTCCGAGCACGCCCTGGGGGGCGCCCCTGGAAAACAACAGTTCCGTCAAGGCCGATGATTACCTGAGGCGCTACCGGACTGTCATCGAGCCGCTTCGGGACCAGTGTGTGGGGTCGTATGTTTTTCTGTGGGGACAAAAACAGGAGCGCACGCCGACCTGGTACGGCATGTTTTTGCCGACAGGAGAAGAAACCGAGACGATCGACGTAATGCATTACGTATGGAACGGGGCGTGGCCGGAGAACCGGAGCCCCCGCCTGGAACAGGCCCTGCTTGACGGCAAGGAAGCCCATGAAGGCATTTATCTTCGTTCCGGGCAGTCGTACGCGGCCCTGGTTGCGTCCGTCGATCCGGACGGCGATGCGCTGCGATACGAATGGGAAGTGCGCCGTGAGAGTACGGCGCAAAGCGAGGGGGGAGACGATGAGGAGGTTCCCGAACGGATGGAAAACGCGCTGGGCCGCATGGATACCCCTGAGGTCACACTGACCGCGCCTGCCGAAG
>JANQSQ010000421.1 GCA_028283985.1 Rhodothermales bacterium
CGCCTCCAGAATCGCATCCGCAGCAAACGGAGGGGGTACGAAAATCACCGACGCGTTCGCTCCCTCTTCAGCGACTGCCTCGGCCACGGTGTCGAACACCGGCTTGCCGAGATGCGTACGGCCACCCTTGCCGGGCGTCACGCCGGCTACGAGCGCAGTGCCGTACTCGAGCATGTGCTCGGAATGGAACGTGCCCTCGGAACCTGTGAATCCCTGGACAAGCAAACGGGTGTTTTTATCGACGAGAATCGCCATAACGGTCGGAATAAGAAACGAAAAACCGGAACGCACCCAAGATTAAATCCGCATGGGCGAGGACCTTGGGACGCGCCTTCTCTCAAAACATAAACGCGCGGTTGACCGCGAGTTTGCAGGATATCCCGGGCCCGATGTTTTGTTCGAATGCGCGTCCCAAGGTCCCTGTTTTCGGTTGCGATTTTGCGGTTCGGCGTTGGATGGTCTTGTTGCGCGCTCCAAGGCCTATGTTTCTGCCGGATTTAATCAGAGATTTCTTAAAGATACGGACTATCCCGGCGCAGAATTGGCGAAGATTCGGAAGATTGCGGCGCCAGCGCAGGAAGACGCGCCCTGTCCTGTCATATGCCCTGTCACGCCCGGCCGCGCAATCGTTCCGCCGCGCTCCCTATGCGGAGTATCGTCTCTTCGCCGAAGTGCGGCCCCAGGATCTGCATACCCACGGGCAAATGGGGCGCTTCCGGGTGCAAACCGAGGGGTACGACCAGACCGGGAATACCCGCAAGGTTGGCGGTCACCGTGTAAATGTCGCTGAGATACATGGCCATCGGATCGTCCGTCTTGCTGCCGATGCGGAAAGGGGGCGTGGGCACAGCCGGCGCAATGAGCGCATCCACCTCCTTGAAGACCGTATCGAAATCGTTCCGGATCAGGGTCCGTACCCGCTGTCCTTTCGCATAATAGGCCTCGTAGTATCCGGAAGAGAGCACGTAGGCGCCGAGCATGATGCGCCGTTTGACTTCATCCCCGAAGCCTTCCGTCCGGGAAGCCATATAAAAGCGGTGGAGCATGGGATCTCCGTCCAGACGCTCCTTAAGCGCTTCTGCATCCGCCCCGGAGGCAGTCTCCATGGCCAATTCCAGTTCCTCCCGCTCGTTTTGCATCGTTTCGAGGAGTTCGTCGAGCGATGCGCGTCGGCCATACCGGATCCCGTCATACCGAGCCAGATTGCTGGAGGCTTCGGCCGTGGTCAGAATGTAATACGTAGCGATGCCGTACTCCGTACGAGGCAGCGACACGTCCTGCACCACGGCTCCCTCGCGTTCGAGACCGCGCACGCATTCCTCGATCATCCCCCGTATCCCCGCGTCGAGTCCGTCGGCAAAGTACTCTTTCGGCAATCCGATACGCATGCCCCGGATATCCCCTGTCAGCGATTGCGTGTAGTCGGGCACGTCCACCGGCGCACTGGTGGAATCCCGTTCGTCCTGCCCCGCCATATGGTTCAGGAGCAACGCGCAGTCCTCCACACATTGCCCGATCGGCCCCATGCAATCGAAGGAAGAAGCAAAGGCCACCAGACCATACCGGGACACGCGCCCGTAGGTGGGTTTCAGGCCAACCACTCCGCAATGCGCCGCAGGCTGGCGAATGGATCCGCCCGTATCGGTGCCCAGCGCCGTATGGCACATCCCGGCTGCGACGGCGGCGGCGGAACCTCCGGAAGAGCCGCCGGGAACGTAATCGGGGTTCGCCGGATTTCTGACCGGACCGAAATACGAGGTTTCGTTGGACGAACCCATCGCGAACTCGTCGCAGTTCGTTTTTCCGACGAAAATCGCGCCCGCAGCTCGCAGCCGTTCGACTGCCGTCGCGTCGTACAACGACTCGAAATGTTCGAGCATACGGGACGAACAGGTCACGGGGCGCCCCTTCATACAGATCACGTCCTTGACGCCCATAACCATGCCCTTCAGCGGCAGTTCCGGGCCGGCGCCCGTCAACCGGTCAAGCCGGCGGGCCTGTTCGAGCGCGTCCTCCTCATCTACCGAAACGAAGGCGTTGAGCCGATCGTTTTGCGCCCGAATGCGCGCAAAAAAAGAAGAGACCAATCGTTCGCAATCGGTCTCTCCGTTCTGTAAGGCTTTCCGGGCGTCCGCAAATGGAGTCATCGGACGAGCGGCAGGGTAAAGCGTTCAGAGCAGGCGAATAAATCCGGTATGCGGCAAACAACAAACCGCCGCAGCGGCGCAATCAAGTTTGAGGGGGCTGATCGGGAGCCTGGGTGGACCCGGAAGCAGCGGCGTCCGGCGCCGGGGCGGCTTGCGCAGGCTGGGCAGGCGCCTGCTGGGGAGGCGGTTGCGCAGGGGGAGCCTGGGGTTGCGGCGCAGCCTGATGAGGCGGCTGGGGGCGGTACGCGGTTTTCCGGTCATCTGCATCCACGGTAAGTTCACGCTGGATGTCCTTGGTGGCGTCCTTGAATTCCCGCATGCCCTTGCCGAGCCCGCGGGCAATTTCCGGGATGCGCTTGGCGCCGAATATGAGGAGCAAAGCCAAAGCGATCAGAATGATTTCCGGCGTCCCCAATGAACCCATGACCAACCCTCTTTTTTTGTGAACGATAGCAGAACGGCCCCGTAACGGCAACAATACGGCTTGTACCGGTAAACGAAGGGGTATATGCGGGGTTCCGGGCAGGCGACACCGCGTGTCCGAAACACGGACGGCGCCCGTAAAACCGGACTGGAACATACCATGATCCCCGGTTTTTAGAGGATGGCTCGTTTTTTCAAGGCAACCCGTACGATTTCCGCTTCGTGAACATCCGATACGACAAGGCAAGCGACCGGGCTGTGGCGACGCGGTGTACGCAAGTGGACGGCATCGTCGATCCGCCGCCCGACAAGTCGATCGCGCAACGGGCCGCGCTGCTTGCGGCCATCGGCGACGGAACATCCCGGCTGGTCAATTTCCCCTCGTCCGCCGATCCGCAATCGACCCTGCGTTGCCTCCGGCAGTTAGGCATCGCTATAGAAAAGGACGGGGAAGACATCCTGGTGCGCGGCAAGGGGCTCGACGGTTTCTCCGCCCCCGACGCTCCTCTGGACTGCGGCAACTCGGGCACCACGATGCGCCTTATTGCCGGCCTCCTTGCCGGACAGAAATTCGGCAGTGTGCTCACAGGGGACGCATCCCTTCGGAGCCGCCCCATGGAACGTATTGCAGCGCCACTCCGGAAGATGGGTGCGCGGATCGCCTTGGACACCGGCTGCGCCCCCCTGCGTATCGAGCGCGGGCCGCGGCTGCACGGCATGAACTACCGTCTCCCGATGCCCTCGGCGCAGGTAAAATCCTGCGTACTCCTTGCAGGTCTGCGAGCCAAAGGGCGCACCACCGTCATCGAAACCCTGCCGTCGCGCGACCACACCGAGCGTATGCTGAATCTGGCGCCGCGCGAGGCAGAAGGCGACCGGCATATTTCCGTCGAGGGAACCATGTCTGTGCCGGCGCGCGCCTGGACCGTGCCGAACGATTTTTCCGCCGCCGCCTTTTTCATGGTCGCCGGCGCCGCAGCGCCTCATGGCGCCATACTTCTGCGGAAAGTCGGTCTGAACCCTACGCGCAGCGCACTCATCGGGGTGCTGGAGGAAATGGGCGCTCGTATCCGCATAGCCAACCGGGAGGAATCCGGCGGGGAACCGGTGGGCGACCTCCACATCGAGGCTTCCCCGCTCCGGGGCGTGCGCGTGGACGGAGCGCGCATCCCTCTTATGATCGACGAAATTCCGATCCTTGCGGTGGCGGGCGCCCTGGCGACGGGCCGGACCGAAATACGGGACGCGCGCGAACTGCGTTTCAAGGAAACGGACCGCATCGGCGCAATGGCGGAGAACCTGCGAAGGCTGGGCGCCACCGTGGAAGAATTCGACGACGGATTGGCCGTGGAAGGCCCCGCCGCCCTGCACGGAAACGTCGTGGAAAGCCGGCGCGATCACCGGGTGGCCATGGCCATGGCCGTGGCCGGGCTGATGGCGGACGGAGAAACGATCATCGAGGGCGCTTCCTGCGCAGCGGTGTCGTTCCCGAACTATTGGGAAACGCTCGCGTCGGTGGCCTCATAACCTGTTTCCTCGGACGGATCCCACAGATGCGCTTCCAGCACGACGCACCCATCCTCGTCGAACGTCACTCCCTCGGCGCGCAAGCGTTCTTCCATGACATGCGGTCCTCCAAAACGCATTTTGCCGGTCAGGGCGCCGAACCGGTTGACGACGCGGTGGCAGGGAAGCATGGCGCCCGCCGCCGCGCCCAGGGCCCATCCGACCGTGCGGGCCGCGGAACGCGCACCGAGATACCCTGCGATATGCCCGTAGGTCGTAACTTTACCGCAAGGGATCCGGTCCACCACGGCCCAGACCCGTTCGAAGAAATCGTTGTCCCGGGAGACGCTCATACGCCGTATACCGTGCCCCCACCGATCTTTAAGGATACTCCGATCAAAACCGCTTTGCTCAGCGCTTCACGTTCGCAAGTACAGGGTATGGATAGTCTGACCAAAACCGCTTCGATCAGCGCTTCGCGTTCGTGCGCAAAAGATATTGTAATTCCATCGTTGAAATTAAGGATACTATGACGAAGGCGCCTCATTTGCCGGATCCGGACTACGCTGCGCTGGAACACGCGCTGGGAGCGGAACGCCTTCTGCGCCAGGTCGAACTGGCCCCCTACACCACGTTCCGGATTGGCGGAGCAGCGGATATGTTCTACGAGGCGCGGACGGTGGAGGAACTCGTTCGAGCCATTACCACGGTCCGGGCCTGCGGCGTTCCGTACTTCCTTCTCGGACGAGGCGCGAATATCCTGGTAAGCGACCGCGGCGTACGCGGAGTCGTCATCTACAATACGGCGGACCGGATGGAGATAAACCCCGATACGCACCGGTTATGGGTGGAGTCGGGAGCCATTATGTATCCGAACGTAATCGAGGCGGCCGTGGAAGCCGGCCTCTCCGGGCTGGAACACTATGTCGGCATTCCGTCTACGGTGGGCGGCGCACTCTGGCAAAACCTGCACTTCCTGGCGCCGCCCCCCAAGCGGGAACGCACCATGTTCATCGAGGAAGTGCTGGAGGAGGCGGATATTCTGACCGAAGAAAGCGACCGCCGCACGGTCGGCGTGGAGTATTTCAACTTCGGGTACGACTACTCGATACTGCACGACCGCGAAGATATCGTGCTTTCAGCCACGTTCCGGCTGGAGCCGGGAGATCGGACGCGAATGAAAGAAATCATGGCGGCGAACCTCGAATGGCGCAGCGCCCGGCATCCCCCGCTGGATACGGAGCCCAGCGTGGGGTCCATTTTCAAAAAAATAGAGGGGATCGGGGCGGGACGGCTCATCGACGAGGCCGGCCTCAAGGGGACGCGTATCGGAGGCATCGAAGTCACGCACCGGCACGCCAATATCATGGTCAACCGGGGCGGGGGCAGGGCCGCCGACGTAATCGCCCTGATCCGATACATACAGGAAGCGATAGCGCGCAGCACGGGCTATCTGCTCGAGACGGAAATTGCATGTATTGGCGAATTCGAGAATAGACCGGATGCACTGCCGTATACCCCACAGGAGGATATAGCGCATATCGGCGCTCCCCGGCCCCCGCTGTCATGAAACAATCCTTCACAGTTTGGTTTGCCGGAGCGTGGGCCGTTTTCGAGAAGGACCTGCGCCTCGAACTGCGAAGCCGCTATGCGGTGGGGATGCTGCTGATGTTCGTCCCCGCCGCGATCCTGCTCATCCTGTTCGCCACGGGCCAGGAACCCCTCTCTCCCCGCATCCAGTCGGGACTCCTGTGGATCGTGATTCTTTTTGCGGCCTCCATCGGCCTTGGAAGATCGTTCGTGAGCGAAGAAGATCGTGGTACCGTGCTCCTCCTGCGGCTGCACACCCGGGCCAGCATGGTCTATGCAGGAAAACTCCTGTTCAATTTTCTGCTGATCCTTGTACTGGAAGCCGTGGCGGTCTTTACCATGATCGCGCTCCTGAACATCCAGGTGGCGCACAGCGGCTTGCTCGCAAGTACGATTCTGCTCGGTTCACTGGGGCTCGCCGGGGCGACGACCCTCCTTGCCGCGCTGATCGCCCGGGCCGCAACGCGAGGGCCGCTGCTCCCGGTGTTGCTTTTTCCCCTGCTCGCGCCCTTGCTCATGTCGGTGGTGGCGGCCACGCGCCATGCCCTCGAAGGCGGCTCCGGATGGGGCGCCAGCGGCGAAGCCTTGACTACGCTAACTGCATTCGCCGGGGTGGTTATTACGGCTGCCGTGCTACTCTTCGATTTCGTCTGGAACGATTGACGGCGTGCGTCATTTGCGTACCCCTTTCCGTATTTTCAGGACACTCTGATCAAAACCACTTCGCTCAGCGCTTCACTATCGCGAATACAAGGATGTCATGGTTGCTTCAGGGAAAACATACAAGCGTATCCGCAACATCGTCCTGGCATGGCTGACCCTGGTCTTGCTGGGCGGATTTCTGCTGGATATTCCCCGAATCAACATTCTGGAGCACACGGCGCGGAATCTGTATTTCCACGTGCCGATGTGGTTCACGATGATGGCGGCCTTCTTCGTATCGGCATGGCACTCGGCCCGATACCTTTCGTCCCGTGACCACGTACGCGACGCGCGGGCGCTGGAAGCCGCCCGGGTCGGCGCCGTATTCGGCATACTCGGTCTGGTCACCGGCATCGTGTGGGCGCGCTTTACCTGGTACGTGGGACA
>JANQSQ010000493.1 GCA_028283985.1 Rhodothermales bacterium
GTATTCCGGTCCCATGCGCAGGTTTTCGGTCATGGGAGGCGCCCCGACGATCTTGCCCGGATTGGGCAAGCCGCGGGGATCGAAGAGATTTTTCGTTTCCTGGTAGACCCGGTACAGTTCCGGTCCGAGGAGCGGTTCGAGAAACTCGCTGCGGGCCAGTCCGTCGCCATGCTCGGACGAGACTGTTCCGCCGAACCGCCGCGCGAGTTCCATCGATCCCTGCGCAATGTCGTGCATCTTCGCCACATCTTCCGCGTTCTTCGTATTGATGAACGGACGGATGTGCAGGGTGCCGGCGGAGGCGTGGGCGTACAGAACGGTTCGGGTGTCTTTCAGAAGCGGCATGAGCGCCGCCACGTACTCCGCCAGATGCTGGACCGGCACGGATGCGTCCTCGATGAAGGCGATGGGCTTGTGTTCGCCTTCGACCCCCATGATCAGGCCAAGACCTTCCTTGCGCACGGCCCACACATTGGCGATCTCTTCCGGCGTGCGGGCAGGGACGACCGCGTAGCCGGCTTTGCTTCGTGCGAGCATCCGCTTCAGGTCGTTCAGCCGGGCGGTCAGTTGCTGTTCGCTGTCGCCGAAGTATTCCGTGATGAGCACCGCCTCCGGATTTCCCTCGATGAACGTGAGGCGGGGTGCAAAGCCCGGTGCGCGCCGGGTTTGTTCGATGGCGATGCCGTCAAACAGTTCAACGGCCGAAGGACCCGTTTCGAGAATGGTCGTTACGGATTCGAGCGCTTCCCGTAATGTGGCGAAGTGGACCACGCCGAGCGCCGACCTCTTCGGACGCTCGACCGCCTGCAACACGATTTCTTTCGTGATCGCGAGCGTACCCTCGCTGCCGCACAGGAGACGCGCCGGATTGCGGGCCGCTTTGTCGAGCAGATGTTCCAGGCGGTACCCGCTGTTGCGGCGCCAGTGCCGGGGCGTGTCCCGGCGGATCGTTTCCGCCTCTGCCTGCAAGAGCCGGTCCAGGCCCTGGTAGATGGCTCCCTCGCGTCCTTTGGAGCGGATGTGCTGGTTCCAGCGCTCGGCGCCGGTTTCCCCGAAGCGGGCGGAGGCGCCATCGTCGAGGAACACGTCCAGCGCCTGCACATGATCGACGGTATTTCCGTACAGAATGGAATGGGCGCCTGTCGCATTGTTGCCGACCATGCCTCCAAGCGTCGCCCGGTTGCTGCTGGCGGGGTCCGGTCCCACCATGAGCCCGGCAGGCAG
>JANQSQ010000508.1 GCA_028283985.1 Rhodothermales bacterium
CCGGCGCGCAATGCGCGGTATTCGGGGAGATAGCGCCCGGCCTGGCGCATCATCCATACGGGGGTGCGGGGCGTGTCTTCCCCGCGAGCGGCGCACAGAAGAAGATCGTTTTGCAGAAGGGGGAAATCGCACATGGTCCGAAAGAAAGAATCCGGAACCCGGATGTTCCGCGCACAACGGGTCCCGTGCATATTTTCGAACATTTTCAAATCGGGTCCGTTCGCTGACGTGCCCGTGCCGGGCAGCAAACACACCACTATCTGTCCGCAACGCGCAATGCCCCTCCTGCGTCGCCTGTCCCGTAACGAACTGCTGCGCAAAAGCCTCCATCTGCTGGCGCTGGCCATTCCGGCGGGCATTTATATCCTCGATAAGCCGCTTGCGCTTTTTGTACTGCTGCCCCTGTCGCTTGTCGCAACAGGCGGCGATGTGCTGCGCGCGAGGTCGGAAGGCTTCGCGCGCTTCATTGCCCGATTCTTCGGATATATGATGCGGCCCGCCGAAGTACCGGCCATAGGCGATAATGTGATCATTAACGGCGCGACATGGGTGGTCGTCTCCGCCACCTTGCTTATCCTCCTCTTCCCGGTCGATGTGGTCGTTCCGGGATTCGCTTCTTTTATGGTTGCGGACGCCGCCGCCGCCATCACGGGGATACGGTTCGGACGCACGCCATGGCCGGGAACGCACCGCACGCTGGAAGGATCGATCGCTTTCGTAGTCATAGCATGGGCCATCCTGTTGCCGTTCGGACATATCCCGGTGGGAACTGCCGCGCTGACCGCGCTGGCAGGCGCTATCGTCGAAGCCCCGAAGCTCCCCGTGAACGATAATATCCGGGTGCCTTTTGCGATGACGGCGGTGTTGTGGTTGATGGCAGGATAAAGGCTTTCCGGAAACGCCCAGCGGCCCAATGGGCTATGCTATAAGCAAGCATTTTACCCATACAGGGTGACCAGAAAAAACCGGAAAAATATTTTGACAGGGAACCGGAAAATACCCTTGCCAACGCTTGCATGAAGTATTAACTTGTATGACATGTTATAAATCAAGGCTACCTTAGAGCACATATCGCCGTTGCCACCCATGTTGCCTCCCCGTCCCCGTAACATTTTGTTCGCTGGCATTCTTGCTCTTGCGGTAGCCCTTCCGGCCACCGCTCAGACCGGAAAAATCACAGGCATCGTTACGGAAGCGGATACGGGTGCGCCGATGCCCAACGTAAATGTGGTTATTGAGGGAACCACGCGGGGCGCCTCCACCGACGGAGACGGGCGTTACTTCATCCTCAACATCGAACCCGGTACCTATAACCTCGTTACGTCCTTCATTGGTTTTCGAGCGGTGACGCAAACAGGTGTCGTCGTCAATATCAACCGTACGACGACCGTGCACTTCGCACTGGAGGCAACCACCATCGAGGGAGATGAGGTGATAATCATTGCCGAGCGCCCCGACGTGGAAATGGATCAGACGGCGACGCTGGAGATTGTCCGCCCCGAAGATGTGGAACAAATTGCGGGTGTGACAGATCTCGGGGACGTATTGGGTCTACAGGCCGAGGTGAATGACGGTCACTTCCGAGGAGGACGATCGAACGAGGAACTGTACGTGCTGGCCGGGATGGGCATCGTCAACCCGCTTCATTCTTCCCGTTCCTTCACTCCCATGATGAGTGCGATCGAGGAGATCGAAGTAATCACAAGCGGGTTTTCCGCCGAGTACGGCAACGCCATGAGCGGTGTCATCAACATCTCTACGAAAGAAGGCGGTAGCGTATGGAGAAGCCGCAGCGAATTTCGTACTCGAATTCCCAACTACAAGCACTTTGGCGGCAGTGTGTACGACCCGGCAACGAATCCCTATATCCGCCTCCTGAACAATCTGGAGTGGTGGAAAGCCCCGGATCCCGAGAACGATGATCGCCCCCGCTGGCAGGGTGCGGTCGGACGCGGCTTCGGCTCCAGAGTAGACCCCGAAGAGGGAGCCCAGTTGGCCTACGATCTATGGCGGCAGACGCACCGCGATATCGGGTACGAGTATGACAACCAGTGGGACGCCCTTGTGGATTTCACTACCGGCGGCCCCCTCTCGAGCAAAAGCCGCGTGTTCGTCGCAACGCAAATCCACCGCGTATGGCCCATGCTGCCTACTCCGGAGCCGAATCGGCAGTATCAGGTCATGGGCAACTACGTGTACAAACCGACTCCGGGAATCAAGTTCAAAATCAACGGACTGTATGGCAATGCCTACCAGCAGGAACTCAGTTATTCCTCAGGGGGATTCTATCGGTGGGTCTACGATCGGGTGATCGGAGCCAATAAGGTCCTCGATCGTTCGGCAGGTCTGGGGGTGAATTTCTCTCAAATCATCAGTGATCGCACATTCTATGAGGTGAACCTCAATGGAATGCATACCCGCTTGAAAGAAGGGGTGGATGTGATCGATCCGGATCGCTTCCGGGACGACATCTATGATCGTGCGGTCTGGGAGCGGCTGTACTGGGATGACGGGTTTCGCACCGGCGTCATGGACGACGACTTCTTCGATGAAAACTCATGGACCTGGTCGCTGACAGGATCCATCACCAGTCAGGTCACCAACAACCATCAGGTCAAGGCGGGCATACAGAGCAACCTGTACGACATCAACGTAGAGAATCGCCTGAACCATTCTTCCCGCACCAGTGCGGTGCGCGAGTTTTATGCCGCCAAACCCTATGAAGGCGCCCTGTATGTGCAGGACAAGATGGAATTCCAGGGGATGATCGCCAACCTCGGGCTGCGCCTGGATTTTTACGACCAGAATGTACAATACTATCAGGATACGTTCTCCCCGTTTCGCGATCCGGACAACCCCGCTTTGATCGATGAGCAGGCGGCAGCAAAAAAAGAGACTCCTCTGGTCATACGGCTACAACCGAGATTGGGCTTTTCGTTTCCAGTCAATGAAAGAACGGTCTTTCACCTGAACTACGGCAACTACCTCAAGCGGCCCGGTCTGGAAAATTTGATCGGCCAGCGCACCACACTGTTCAATGAAAACCTGGGAACCGTGGAGCCCCGGCGATTGGGAAATCCCCGCCTGGAGCCGGAGGAAACGAAAAGTTACGACGTGGGGCTTGTGTTCGGGCTGGCCAGGGGCTTTACGCTGGACGTGAGCGGGTACTATAAGGACGTCAAGAACCTTATTCAGCGGGTCGTTTACATTGACGCCAACGATAACCTGTACGAGACCATCGGAAACCGGGACTACGCCGATGTCCGAGGATTCAGCCTGCGGTTGAACAAGAGGCAAGGGTTCCTGTCGGGCTCCGTACGCTATCACTTCTCCGTCGCCACGGGGAAAAACTCCTCGCCGACGGGACGCAGCCCGATTATTGACGAGAATAACGACCGGACGCAAGCACCTTCCACGCGGGACATTTTACTCAATTACGACCGTCGCCATGCCCTGATCCTCATCGCCGGGTTGAACACGCCCGAGGTATGGGGGCCGAGCCTCGGGAGAATACATCCGCTCGGAGGAATCCGAAACAATGTACTCCATAACACCCGAAGCGGGCGCCCCTACACGCCC
>JANQSQ010000517.1 GCA_028283985.1 Rhodothermales bacterium
ACCATATAGGTGGCCCCGAACAGCGTATCCGGGCGGGTCGTGAATACGCGGATCTTCTCGTCCGGAAAATCGCACACGGGAAAATCCACTTCGGCGCCCTCGGACTTACCGATCCAGTTGCGCTGCATTTCCTTCGTGCTTTCGGGCCAGTCGAGTTCGTCGAGCCCCTCAAGCAACTGCTCCGCATACTCGGTGATACGCAGCATCCATTGACGCAGAGGTCGGCGTACGCAGTCGTAGCCGCCTACTTCGGACTTGCCGTTCACCACCTCTTCGTTGGCAAGGGTCGTGCCCAGTTCGGGACACCACCAGACAGGCACCTCGCTCTGGAACGCCAGCCCCCTTTCGTACAGCTTGAGGAATATCCACTGGGTCCACCGGAAGTAATCCGGGGAGGTCGTATCGATCTCGCGCCCCCAGTCGTACGAAAAGCCGAGCATCTTGAGTTGCTCGCGGAAACGCACGATGTTCGCTTCCGTAGTGATGCGCGGATGGGTGTTCGTCTTCACCGCGTATTGCTCGGCGGGCAAACCGAAGGCGTCCCAGCCGATCGGATGCAGCACATTGAACCCCCTCATGCGCTTGTAGCGCGCAAGGATGTCGGTCGCCGTATACCCCTCGGGGTGTCCTACGTGCAGGCCCGTTCCGCTCGGATACGGAAACATGTCCAGGATGTAGAACTTTTCCTTATCCGGATCCGGGTCGTCGGGGGTTCGAAAGGTCTGTTCTTCGTCCCAGTACCGCCGCCATTTCCGTTCTATTTCGGCGAAGGGATATCCGGCCATGCCTGCCCTCGGTGAAGAAAATCCAGGTCAAAGCGGATAGGTACTCTTTGAGGGGGAAAGGGTTCGGAAGGGTACGGGGGAGAAGGTGGGAATGCGGGTGCTGGGCGAGCGTAAAGCGCGGCGTGACGAGGAAGATGGAATGGGGACATGGCGGGGGGCGGCGCGGATATGGAGGGCGGCAAGATAACCGCATCTCCGGCAAAACGGACTTTCCCGTTTTTGCCCCGTTTTTGCCCCGTTTTTACCAATTTTGCGATTTTTGAGTAAAAACTACTCCGAAATGGAGTAGAAATTACTCGGAAAAAAACAATATTGTAACGATTCGGATCAGGCCTTGCGGAGAAAAATGGGGATGTATACCTTGCAGGCGTTCCCTAATCGCATCGAGCATGGATTTCGACCTCGTTCTCATATCATCCGTGGCCGTAGCGCTCGCCGGCATGATCGGCTGGATGATCAAGTCGCTTGCCGACTTGCACAGGATGATCGCCGACCTCCGGGCAGAGGTCCGAGGAGAAATCGCCAGTGTCAGAGTAGAAATCAGCGATCTTCGGGGAGAGGTGCGAGAAGAAATCGCCAGTGTCAGGGTAGAAATCAGCGACCTCCGGGCGGAGGTCTACAAGGAACTGAGCGAGATCAACGCCCGCCTCGGGCGGATCGAGGGGCATCTTTTCGGCGCAGACTTCCCGGCTCCGGCTGTTGGGACGTAGGCGTAGAAATCTGTCCAATCAACCCGAACCGCCTCTGAAAGCCGCAAACCTTGCGTTTTGATCGCCGTATATTATTCCGGGTCCGGAGTAATAACATCCCTTAGTAAGCATTATCGAACGACCGACACGGCCGCTTTACCATTTCAGCAAACCCCGCACTCTGAATTCGGGTATGGAATTCAGGCTAATCGCCTTGTTTTCGGGCGTGCTGCTTTCGAGATTCAAAAGAAAACGTCTACCTGTCTGAAGGTTGAACCCCAGAAGGAGACCGCTGCGGCCATAGTCGGAAAAAGCAACGC
>JANQSQ010000523.1 GCA_028283985.1 Rhodothermales bacterium
ACTTGACCTCGTCGAGGGTGCTCTTGAAACTCTCGATCAGGTTGTGGGGCAGTTTGCGGATGAATCCGACCGTGTCGGAAAGCAGCGCCTGCCCGTTGGCGCCCAGTTGAACATGCCGCGTGGTGGCGTCGAGCGTGGCGAAGAGGCGGTCCTCGGCGAACACTTCCGCGTCGGCCAGCACATTCATCAGCGTGGACTTGCCCGCATTCGTGTACCCGACCAGCGCCACGCGGGTAAACCCTTTGCGCCCCTTGCGCTGGATGGTGCGCTGCCGGTCGATCTTCTCCAGCCGCTCCTTGAGGACGGCCATGCGATTCCCGATGAGCCGGCGGTCGGTTTCGATCTGCGTTTCCCCCGGTCCTTTCGTGCCGATGCCGCCCTTCTGGCGGGAAAGGTGGGTCCAGTGCCGCGTAAGGCGCGTCCTGAGATAATCGAGCTGCGCCAGTTCGACCTGCGTCTGCGCGGCCGCCGAGCGGGCCCTCGTAGCGAAAATATCCAGAATCAGCGCCGAGCGGTCGACCAGCTTGCAGTCGAGCGCCTTTTCCAGGTTGCGGACCTGCACCGGGGACAAATCGTCGTCGAAAATGACGAGATCGCTGCCCCGCGCTCCGATCAGGCTCTTCAATTCAGCGACCTTGCCCTTCCCGATGTACGTCGTCGGATTCACCCTGGAGAGGGACTGCGTCATCCGATCGGTAACGACGGCGCCGGCTGTGGAGGCCAGTTCGGCCAGTTCGTCGAGCGAGTCGTTGACGTCCCATCGAGAGGAGTCGGGCGTCACGACGCCCACAAGCACCGCCGTTTCGGTTTCGGGAAGGTTGTGTTCGTGCAAAGAAAAGAGAGGACTTGGAATGTTTCAGCGAGTGGATAGGATACTCTGATTAAGCCCGCAAAGTTCAGAGGCTTAGAGAGGTGCGCTGGCAAGGAATGACGAAGCAATTCAGGTGGCGGCCCCGCATAATGAGGAATGACGCGGCCAGCGCGCCTCTCTAAGCCTCCCGAAGGGCGCTTCACACACGAACGTGAAGCGCTGAGCGAAGCGGTTTTGATCAGAGTATCCTACTACATCCCCAAAATACGCGCAAAAAACAGGGCAGCGACGATATACGCAGGACAGAGATGAGGGTTGCGGGCCTTCCCGAATCGCTTCATTTTACCAGCGTCGTAACTCCCGATACGATCCCTTCGGCGGTCTCCAGGCGATAGACATAGACTCCGCCTGGCAGGTTGGCCGCATCGAAAACCGCCGTATGCCTTCCGGCCGGCCGTACGCCGTTTTCGAGTATCCGGACGAGACGGCCTTGCATATCGTAGACCGCAAGGCGTACGTGGACCGGCGAAGGCAATTCGTAATCTATCCGGGTTCGGTCGTTGAAGGGGTTGGGCCAGTTGGCGAGCAGCGCAGTCGCATCGGGCAGTTCTTCCGCCTCCGTATGCGTGGAAACAGGCGAGGCAGGTAATACAACAAAGGCGCTCGCATAGGAACCCGGTGTTCCATCCCGGTTTACTGCCCGCAGACGGAACGTATATGCGCTACCGTTTTCCAGATCCGAAACGGTGTAACTGTTTGCGTTCGTTTCTCCCGGGCCGCTGTCCGGAATATGCGCCCAGGGTCCAAACGATTCGGAGTCCTGTCTGTACCGGAAGGCGTAGTTCGCAATGGTCGGGTCGTCCGCATCTTCCCAGGATAGCACAGCGGAAGCGTTTCTCGGATTTGCCTTGAAGCCCGTAGGCGATGAAGGCGCAACCGGATCTCCGGCGCCAGTGTCGTCGGCGCCGGTGTCGTCGGCGCCGGTGCCGGTGTCGCCGTCGGTGCCGGTGTCGCCGTCGGTGATGGTCACGGTGACCGAGATCGGGCTGCCCGACGTCACCGTGGAAGGCAGATTGCCGAGGGCCACGATGAACGTTTCGTCGTCCGTGTCGGCATCGTCCACAGTCGTGATCACGCCGGCGCCGGTGGTCGCGTTGGCGGCGATGACAATGCCGGCGAGTGCGCCGTAGTCACCCGACTCGGCCGTGCCCGCGGCCAGCGTCAGCGGGATCGTCACGCTGTGGGCGAGTGCGGCCGACAGGGTCGCCGTCACCGTCACCGACGAGC
>JANQSQ010000525.1 GCA_028283985.1 Rhodothermales bacterium
GAATGGTCCCGCCGGTCTTGTACCCGGCAAGCTGGCTCAAATTGAGCGTTTCGGTGACAACGCCTTGTCCGGCGAAAGCCGCATCGCCGTGAATCAGGAGCGGAATCACCGCATCCCGGGATTCCGCTTCGAACAAAGCCTGCTCGCCGTATTGCAGAAGGTCCTGCCGAGCGCGCACCATCCCCTCGACGATCGGGTTGACCGCCTCAAGATGGCTTGGATTGGAGGCCAGCATGAGTTTCACGGTGGCCCCTCCAGGCGCGGTATGCTCGCCATGAGCGCCCATATGGTACTTGACGTCGCCCGAACCCTGGGTCGTATTGGGGTCGATGTTTCCTTCGAATTCGGAGAAGATCGACTCGTACGGCTTGTTGAGAATATTTGCAAGAATGTTCAGGCGGCCCCGGTGCGCCATACCGATGACCACCTCCCGGATATCATGCTCCGCCGCCTCCGACAACATGGCGTCGATCATCGGAATCACCGACTCGGCGCCCTCGAGCGAAAACCGCTTGTGCCCTATGTATTTCGTATGGAGGAACCGCTCAAACGCCTCCGCCGCATTCAGTTTCCGGAGAATGCGGCGTTTGGTCGCGGGGCTTACCGGCTCCTCGCGCCCCGTCGGTTCAAGTCGATCCTGCAGCCACCGTTTTTCGGTGGGGCTCGATATGTGCATATACTCGATGCCGATCTTGCGGCAATAGGTAGTACGCACAATGTCCACGATATCGCGAAGCGGCATCACATCCCGGCCGCCCACGCCTCCTGTCAGAAATTCCCGGTCCAGATCCCAGATCGTCAGCTCGTACCAGAAAGGATCCAACTCGGGATGATACATCCAGTTATAGCCCAGCGGGTTGATGTCCGCCTGCAAGTGCCCGCGCACCCGATGCTCCCGGATGAATTGCAGAACACGCGCTTGTTTATGCACCATATCCACACGATCTCCGGGCTCTCCCCCGCCAATCTGCGGGGTCGTATCCGTCGAGAGCTCGTACGGTTGATACGGTATGTTCAGTTGTTCGAAAATCTGCTGATAAAACTCGTGCTTGCCGAGTATGGTATCCGCGAGGTAGAGCAGAAACGATCCGCTTTCGGCTCCCTGGATAATGCGATGGTCATACGTCGAGGTGATGTTCATCACCGGCGAGATACCCGCTTTGCTCACCGCCTCGGGCGGATAGGAATGGTATTCCGGAGGATACCCTATGGCGCCGGCGCCGATAATCACCCCCTGACCGGGCATGAGCCGCGCAACGCTCATATTGGTGCCGATCATGCCGGGATTGGTAAGCGTAGCGGTCGTGCCTTTGAAATCCGCAACAGTGAGTTTGCCGTTTCTTGCACGTCGAACAATATCGTTGTATATGCCCATCAACTGGGGGAAATTCATGCGTTCCGCCCCCTTGATATTGGGCACGAGCAGCGTACGCCGGCCTCTCCGTTCGATATCGATGGCGATACCGAGATTGACCTGCTCCGGAAGAATGTGCCGGGAAACCCCGTCCTCGCGCAAAAAGGTCGTATTCATGTTGGGAAACCGGGCCAGCGCCTTTACGAGCGCCCACATGATCAGGTGGGTAAACGAAACTTTTTCCCCGCCCTGGTGCTGCTGGTAAGCATTGATAAGGATGCGGTTCTCGATCATCAACTTGACCGGAATGGTCCGCATGGAGGTAGCCGTGGGCACGCCAAGGCTCGCCTCCATGTTTTCGACGATTTGGGCCTGCGGTCCCCGGATAACATCCTTGTCCGCCCTGGGCTTGGGTTCAGGCTTGGGAGACGGCGGCGCTTCCGGCTCGGGCGCAGCCCCGTCCCCCTGCTCAGGAGGCGGCTCTACAACCACCTCGTCCGGAAGAGGCGCTGCAACCTGCCGCGCCTGTGCGACCGCGCGAAACGGCTCGTCGGGCGTGTAGTCGGCAAAGAATTCCCGCCAGGCCTCGGCTACGCTTTCCGGGTCTTCAAGATATTGGTGATAGAGATTCTCGATGTACCCCGTATTGAATCCGAGCGCGCTCATGGTTTTGACAATTGCAAAATTAGCATGAAGACGATCTTTCGTACCGTCAACGATACCACCTTGAATCGGTTCTCCCGACGGTACCCGGGAATATCCGGGTCATTGCCGGCGTGAGGTCCCTACGGTATCCCCTCTGCCTCGCGGAAGGCGCCCCTCACAACCATCCCTGCGCGCGATACCACGCAATCGCGTCCGCAATCCCTTGCTTCAACGAGACGGCGGGGCTATAGTCGAGAAGCCGCCGCGCCTTGTCGATGGAGCACATCTTGCAGGCATACCTGATTTCGCGAGCCTTTTCCCGGTGAAAGGGTGGCAGCATCCCGCCCAGCCGGGACCCCTCTTCCACGATCGCCCCCAGCACACTGACCAGCGCGGGGGGTACAGATACAGTGATAGCCCCTCGCCCCAACGCCGCCGTAGTCGCCTCCTTGAGATCACGCCACGAATAGAACCCCTCGCCACCGAAAAAAAACGTTTCTCCCGCGGCGGCCGACGCCTCCGCCGCAGCCATCATGCCCTGCACCAGGTCGGCTACGTGAACCAGACTCATCGTCGGCTCGCGGGTATTCCCGGCCACCGGATATATCCCCTTGCTCGCTATCCGAAAAAGCGCAAACAGGTCTGCTTCTCTCGGCCCGTATACGGTAGGGGGGCGCACGATCGTTATGGGCAAGCGGTCTTGCCAGACGGATAACGCTTCCTCCATGCGGGCTTTACTGGCGCCATACCGGGTCAAGGGCTGCAGGGCGCTTTCCTCGGTAGCTACACGGTCGGCGCACCGCCCAATGACTGCGAGAGTGCTGGTAACCACGACGCGCTGCACTCCCGGATTCACACGCGCCAGCACCTCCATCAAGCGGAGGGTCACTTCGACATTCCCCTGTCGAAAAGCATCATCGTCCCGGGCGCGCGTAACGCCTGCATTATGATAGACGTAATCCACGCCCCGCACGGCCTCGGCGATGAGCGCCTCATCGAACAAATCGCCGCGCACCTCCCGGATCGGGATATCCTCCAGCCATTTGCGCCGGGTTCGGACGAGGCAGCGTACTTCGTCTACCCCCCGGCGCAGCAATTCCTCGACGAGATGGCTCCCTATGAAGCCCGTGCCCCCGGTAACGAATGCTTTCTTCATAGTGAGCGGGGCATATATCCCCGTACGATCATGCAATGGGATTAGGGCCTGTTCACACTATACAGCAATGCTCTGTTCCGTCAGGCACGGCGTCAATCAAGGCGCGAGGAGTGAAGTTTGGCGGTTCCAAATGAGCGACGAGCAACGAAGAGTGGCGCCGT
>JANQSQ010000528.1 GCA_028283985.1 Rhodothermales bacterium
TGCACCGGCAGGCGTCCATGAGCGGAGCATTGCTGCCCTGGAGCACAGTTGTGATCACCCACTTGCGCCAGAGCCATCCCTTTCGGGCGTGTTCCATGATCACCCGTGCTTACCTTTCACCGAGAAATGGAGAGGGAAGTCGAAGTGACCTGTCGGAAGCCGAACGTATGCTTCGTCGCCGCGTTTGAGGAAAACCGGTAATGCCTGCCTTCGCGGCGTATCATTCTGTTCGGTTGGGGCACCAATGACCGCCACCTGCCCCTTCTCGTCGTCCGCCGACTGGAGGAGTGTGACACCATCGAGCTGCACACAATCGCCCGGATTGCTACCCTCGACCACGATTTTGAGTGAAACGGACATCAGTGTCTCCTTTCGATTTTCGACCAGTGAAGCTCTGCCGTATCCCAGTCTGGCAGCGCTCGGTTCAACATCTTGAATGCGTTCTCGATCTTCCGTTTTCCTTTCTCATGGAAAAGGTCGTCCATTGTCGTGTCTGCGGCGCATCCAGCACAGCACGGTAGATCCATATGCATCTTCACGGGTGAATGGGTATCCTTGCTATAGCCTCTTGCCCACAGCCACGGTTCCGGTTGTAGCGTTGCCTCCGCATCGCAACCCTTTACAGAGCATGTCATGACCGCAATATAGCAGCCAGGGGAAGGATTGTCAAGTAGCTCTACCAGTCAACGCCCTGGAACGCCTCCACGTACGGATCGACGATATCAACTGCCGCCGCTCCGACCGCTTCTGCCGTATTAATGTCCTTATTCCGCCGCCCCACAAGCCGCGACATCTGATCTTCTTGCCACCAAGGCAGCACCTCCGGCGCATCCTCTTCGCGCTCCGACTCGTCCCATTCATGCCGCAGGATAAGTGCATCTTCGGGAGCAGCAAGGCGAGCCATGATGAAGTAGCGCAGAGCATCCATAGCGTGAGCGCCATCCGCCGAGTCCTTATCTGGCAGTTCTTGCTCCGTAGAGATGTTTCGGGGCTTCTTCTTGTACTCGTACCGCTCCATCTCCCAAAATAGCCTGCATACGTCATAATGGTAGGTATCCGGCCCCTGCCAGTCCGATCCGATGCTCTTGTTGAAGTACAGCCTCGGCTCGCCCTCTTCGTTCTTCTCCCGATCTACGAGCGCGCCCGGCACTCGCTTGTGGATTGGCTCGAGGAACTCCTGCACCCGCGCAAGACCCGTCTCGATGGCCTTCAGTCCCTGCTTCAGCGCCTGGAATGTGCACTCGACGATGAGTTGCTCGCCTTCCATTCTCTGCCGTTCGAGCGCAGATGCCGCCTGGATGTTGAGTTCTCGTATCGCCTCGGGGTCCGCAGGGTCGCCGAAGAAGGTAACATGGACCGTCCCCCGGTTCCCCTCGTATGCCTTGCGAACCATGTCCTCGATACGCATGAATCGCTTGGCGAATGACTGCTTCTGCGCGAACACCTCGTCCAGCACGTACACCCTGCCGTCGACATCCTGCCCGCCGAGCACCACATGTGTGAACGATCCGAAGTCAATGGCGCCCCACACCTCCATTCGCGGCTTGGGCCGAATGTCCGGCACCAAATGCACCGACTTCTCGTAAGACTGGTACACGAGGCCCTCGTGTCGCACAACTTCGGCCCACAGCCTCGCCCGCCGCGCCGCCAGCGATGGTCGCATTCGCGCCAGCCGAACCAGCTCCTCCCGAGGCAG
>JANQSQ010000360.1 GCA_028283985.1 Rhodothermales bacterium
AGAGTGACGCCGTGACCGGCGGAACCCGAAGGGCGGGGCCTGTTTTCCCGCCATGCGGCGTTGCCGCTCGCTTATGTGGCTGGGCCACACTGCGCTCGCGGCGCCTGGCCTGGCAGGAAAATATGCCCCGCAGAGCGCCGCTGCATAGTGTCAACAGGTCCTACTTCAAACGGGTTACTTCAGGCGGGCCGCGTATTCCTTGCGCAGCTTGGCGACCTTGGGAGCAATGACGATGCGGCAATACGGTTGCCGGGTATTGTCCCGGTAGTACGCATGGTGTTCCTCTTCCGCAGGATAGAAGGCGTCCAGCGGCTCTATTTCGGTCACGATGGGGTTGTGCCAGATACCCTTGCCGTCGAACTCGGCCAGCGCGCTTTGCGCTACGGTTGCCTGGGCTTCGTCATGGTACAGGATGATGGAGCGGTACTGCGGTCCGACATCTCCACCCTGCCGGTCCGGCGTCGTCGGGTCGTGCATTGTGAAGAAAATGTCAAGAACGTTCCGGTAGGAGATTTCGGAAGGATCGAAGTCGATTTGTACGACTTCGGCATGCCCCGTACGTCCGGTGCATACCTGCCGGTACGTCGGGTCGGGGACATGGCCGCCGGCATAGCCCGGTACGATTTTGCGTATCCCTCGAAGCGGCTCGAACACGGCTTCAAGACACCAGAAGCAGCCTCCTCCGAGCGTGGCCTGTTCTATACCCTGTTCGGTCATTGCAATACGTCGAAGGAATAGATGGTGCGGGAGGTATACGTTTCGCCCGGTCGCAGAATCGTCGACGGGAATGCGTCCTGATTCGGCGAATCGGGAAAGTGCTGCGTTTCGAGACAGAAGCCGCTGCGTTTCTCATAGGATACGCCCTTGCCGGTAATGGATCCGTCCAGGAAATTCCCCGTGTAGAATTGTATGCCCGGCTCGGTGGTATGCACTTCCATGACGCGCCCGCTGGCAGGGTCCGCGACCCGGGCCGCGAGTCTCAGGACGCCGGGCTCTCCGTTCAGGACGAAGTTGTGGTCGTAGCCGCCCCCGTACTCGATCTGTGTATCGTCCGCGTCGATGCGCGCGCCTATGGCGGTCGGTTCCGTGAAGTCGAAGGGAGTTCCTGCGACCGGTCGCAGTTCTCCGGTGGGGATCAGCGTTTCGTCAGCGGGCGTGAACCGGTCCGCATGGAGCGTGAGCTCATGGCCGAGGATGTCTCCGCTTCCCACTCCGGCCAGATTGAAATAGGTGTGCTGCGTCAGGTTGACGGGGGTTGCCTTGTCCGTCGTGGCGTGGTAGTCGATTTCGAAGGCGTTTTCGTCGGTGAGCGTATACGTCACTTCCATATCGAGCGTGCCCGGGTAGCCTTCTTCTCCGTCCGGACTGGTGTAGGCGAGCCGCACGCCGCGCCGGCCGGCTTCCTCGAAGGGTTCCGCTGCCCAGACCACTTTGTCGAATCCCCGTTCGCCTCCGTGCAGGTGATTGGGGCCGTTGTTGGCGGCAAGCGTCCAGGTTTCCCCGTCGAGGGTGAAGGCGGCTCCGCCGATCCGGTTTCCGTACCGCCCGATGAGGGAGCCGAAGTAGGGAGACTGCTCCAGATATCCTTCAAGCGTGTCGTAACCAAGCGCGATGTCGCCGGGCGTGCCCTCGGCGTCCGGCACGAACAGATGGGTCACGATACCCCCATAGTTCGTGAGGCGGATTTCCATGCCGTGAGCATTCGCCAGCGTGAAGAGTTCTACGGGTACGCCGTCCACCTCGCCGAACGGGGCGACCTGTACGCCGGGAGCGGATTCCGGCGCCTCCGCATCGTCCGGCGCGCCGGTACAGGAAGCCATGAGCAGGAAGGAAAGCATCGGGAAAATCGTGCGTCGTCGCATGAGGAGGGGATGGGGGTATCTCAGGTCGCTGGTGAAGGGTTCACCGCTAACCGGTTACATGGTTTTACGATTCGCGGATGCCCCTTTTCTTATAAATTCTTCAAAGAAAATAGGGACAGATACAAGATGTTTTCCGGTTGTCGCCTGATTGAGCGATTCAATCGTCATATTTGAGCAATTCCAATTTATTTCGCAGAACCGTTTCGAAATCATCGCGCCGCACTGCATACGCTGCGAGGAGTTTTTCGTGGGACTGTTCGAGCGTAAGCACTTCCCAATGCCCGCGCACCAATCGATACCCTCCGTCATTACGTCGTTCGATTTCCGGAACGAGCCATACGATATCTCCATCACTGAGATCATGGCTGGGATTTGAAGAAGGTCCTCCGATTGCTTCAAAAAAGGGACGATCAACGGCTACGGCCATTTTGGATCCCCATCGCCGCAGTGTCGGAACCTTGATTTGTAGTTGCGGCATAAGCCTTTTTGCGCTGGACGAGCGCCAGTCCGGACGGCGTGTCTCAACGGGAAACGGAGGGGTTGGGTGTACGCTTCTTTCCAGTTTTGAAAATTCGGATTGCATCCCGGGCCCGGAAAAATACACAGCCTGAATCTCTAAACCATACCAGGACAATCGTTCGTTACTTCTACTGGCAATCACAAGATCTATTTTTCCTGCCGGCCTTCCCGTTTCCGTTCCCTGCATGAATGGAACTTCTCGCGCGATCATGACCTTGTCCGAGGGAAAGCCAACGATATCTGCAAGCCATCGGACAATGACGTGTTCCTCGTTAAACCTCCTGGGACAGACAATAACAGGATCCCCTTCAGGGGTGTCGATCATGCCGTCTGGCCCTGGTATATAACTATGCAGCGAGCATACCCCACCCTTTTTGCTACACGGCGGTTTCTCTTCCTGAAACGGGCAGCAGGGGCGTTCATCTGCTCTGTTGTTTAGTGCTACCCTGGCAAGACGATTTCTCTCAGAGGGCGATAAATCCAGAAAGGAATATCCGTACCACTCAGCGATACCATAGCGCGGCGCGGTCATAATGTATTATGAAAAACGGGTCGTGGGGTGATGATCAGTTCCGGGAGGCGCGTGTGATGACTGTTCTTCATTAGCACCCGCACAGCAGAAAATCCGTGCAGGCGTATCAGCGACATAATTTCGGGCGCACAATCATACGTCATCAGAAAATTCGCCCCGCTTTCAGCCAGTATGGAAAATAACCGTTCATGGTCGATTTCACTGTGGGCATAGAGTCGCGAGCCTGCGCGTTTTCCCCCCGCAGTGTATGGCGGATCGACGAAAATTGCGACATCTTCATTGAGATCACAAGCAAGCGCTTCAAGGAATTGCATACCGTCCGTTTCACAAAAGGCTATGCGGTCCGCATAGTGGCTGATCGCTTCCAGGCGCTTGACAAGGGTACCAGGATACCACCTTGATGCAATGCCGTGTCCGTTCTCGCCCTTTTTGGAAAGGGATGCGCCCGGGGCAAGGATACCGCTCCGTCGGGTACGATTCAGGACCAGCGTGCGAAACCCATGTTCGGCAGTGTTCTGAGGGGCCGCATTCGCTAGTGCCTGTACATTGGATCGGGTTGGATCGAATGCTTGCACACGGCGGATCAGTTCATCTCCCTGACGCAGCGCGGCATGCCAAAAAGCCGCCACATCCCGGTCCAATTCGATCATTATGCACTGCTTGACCAGTCCTTCCATAACGGCTGTCAAGGACACAATACCTCCCCCCGCAAATGGTTCGATCAGGAGATCGGGGGGGGGTAAACCTCCAAGCCATACCCGAATATGGGGAATGAGCCATGTTTTTCCGCCGGGATATCTGAGGGGGCTGCGTTGCGGGACCTGGGCTACGTTGACCGCCGGAATCGGTGATTCCGGGATGGTCATGGACAGTGCGCCCGACGACGAGACCGCGGCTTCCCATTTATCGGGAGAGCGCTCTGGAGTGTCCTGGGTCCGAGGGACAGACAGCGTTGTAGCCTCGCCACCTGTTTTTTGCGCCGGGTCTTTGATATTCCGAAACAACGGCCCCGGATATTTGATTTGCCTACCGCTATCCATTGCCTTACCCCTCCTGAACGTATATTCCCGACGGTGACGTTTCTCCTCCTGACAGCATATGCAGTATACTAATCAGGGGGGTGGGCATCAAGAAAAGACCTGGCAAAATCTATACATAACCATATTAGTTTTATCTGCCGGATACCTATACGGCAAACCACTCGGTATACATAGATATCTGACTCTCCATGATCCAACCCGAACGATCCGGCGACGACTTTCTTGCGGATGTGTGCGCAGCGCATCGCCGTTCCGAACCCTTCCACCTCTGGTGGCTGGGGCAGAGCGGTTTTTTGCTGCAATGGCAGGGGGCTCACCTGCTGTTCGACCCGTACCTGTCCGACTCGTTGACCAGGAAATATGCCGGCACGCCCAAGCCGCATGTGCGGATCACGGAACGCGTCATCGCGCCGGAGCGCCTCGATTTCATAGATGCGGCGACCTCCACCCACAACCATACGGATCATCTGGATGCGGAAACCCTCGTGCCGCTGATGCGGGCGAACGATGCGCTGCAACTGATCATTCCGGAAGCGAACCGGGCCTTTGTGGCGGATCGCCTGCAGTGCGACCCTTCATGGCCCGTCGGCATGACGGTCGGGGCGGAAAATACAGTGGGGCCGTTCCGGTTCATGGCCGTGCCGGCAGCGCACGAGACGCTCGCAACGGACGGAGCAGGGCGCCACACGCACCTCGGGTATGTGGTGCAGTTCGGGTCGTGGACCGTGTATCACAGCGGCGATACGATCCGGTACGAGGGCATGGCCGATCTTTTGCGTCCGTTCCATATCGATGTGTGCATGCTGCCCGTCAACGGGCGGGATCCGGCGCGCGGCGTGCCCGGCAACCTTACCGGCGAGGAAGCGGCGCGTCTGGCGCACGATATCGGGGCGCGGGCAGCCATCCC
>JANQSQ010000361.1 GCA_028283985.1 Rhodothermales bacterium
GCAGCGCTATGCGCGCGGCGTCCCGCTTTGCGCGGTACATAAGGTGCGTGAAAACGGCCGGGGAACCGGCACATCGATCCGTTTCCGGCCCGATCCGGAGATTTTCGAATCCGTGGCGTTCGACGCCGAGGCCATTGGCCAAAGCCTTGAAGTAAAGACGTACCTGAACGCCGCGCTGTGCATCGTATTCAGGAACGGGATTACCGGCGTTCGCCGCGAATACCGCCACGAGGGGGGCATCTCGGAGTTTCTGACCGAACGGGTGAAGGGACTGGGCGAGCGGCCCGTGCATGAGGAACAGTTTCTGGTACGCCAGCAAGGCATGACGGACGGCGCCCGCGTGGAGGTGGCGCTGCAGTGGACGGAGGCGCCCCGCGAGCATGTCCGCTCCTTCGTCAACGGCATTCCCACCGAGGAAGGGGGCACCCATGAGCAAGGGTTCCGCGATGCGGTGCGCAGCGCCGTGCGCGCCTACATGGAAACGCACGACCTGTTGCCGAAGAACCTCGACATTTCTGCGGACGATATCCGGGAGGGACTCGTCGCTATCCTGAATCTGTTTATGATCGAACCGCAGTTTCAAGGGCAGACCAAGGAAAAACTGAACAATCCCGGCGCCCGCTCGGTTGTGGCCGGGGCCATGCGTCTTGAGCTGGAGCGGGTTCTGAATGCGCACCCCACGACAGGGGAGGCCATCGCCACGCGGGTCATACAGTCCGCAAAGGCCCGCCACGCTTCGCGCACCGCCGCCCGCGATGTCCGCCGCAAGACAAGCATCAGCCACCGGCTCAATCTCCCCGGTAAACTGGCGGACTGCGCCTCGACGGATCCGTCCGGAAGCGAACTGTTCATTGTGGAGGGAGATTCCGCCGGGGGATCGGCCAAGCAGGGAAGGGACCGCGCCTTTCAGGCTGTGCTGCCGCTGCGCGGCAAGGTGCTCAATGCGGAGCAACATGCGGCGAACAAGGTGCGGGAAAACAAGGAATTGTCGAACGTGGTCAAGGCGTTGGGCTGTGGTATGGGGGACGATATCGATCTGACCCGCCTACGGTATCACAAGGTGATCCTGCTCATGGACGCGGATTCCGACGGGCACCACATCGCCACGTTGCTCCTGACGTTCTTCTACCGGTACATGCGGCCGCTCATCACGGAGGGGTTTGCGTACATCGCGCAGCCCCCGCTGTACAGGCTGGACGCGGGAAAGGACACCTGGTGGGCGCTCGACGAGGCCGATAAGGACCGCATCCTGCGCGAGATCGAGCGGAAAGAGAATGGGCGGCGCAACATCATGGTGCAGCGTTTCAAGGGGCTCGGGGAAATGATGCCCGCAACGCTCCGGGAAACGACCCTGGATCCCGGGAAACGCATGCTTTTGCAGGTGTGCATTAACGAGGAGGAGCGTCTGGGCACCGAGCGCACCATTTCGGACCTTATGGGCAAGGACGCCTCCGCGCGGTTCCATTTCATCATGAACCACGCTGCGGATGCAGAAGCGCTGGATGTCTGAAGAGCAGCGTGTCTATGCTGCGTGCTGTACGACGTAGTTCTCCAGCACCCCGATGGAATCGATGGCGATCCGGATGCGATCCCCCGGCGCCAGCGTGAAGTCGTCGGGCGGCACGATGGCGGTGCCGGTAAGGAGGAAACAACCGTTCGGGAAGGAATTGTCGAGAAGCAGCCAGGAAACCAGTTCCTCGATGGATCGCCGCAGTTTGCTGAGCGTCGTGGCGCCCTCGAAGGCGACGGCGCCGCTACGTTCCACGACCAGGCGGATGGATGTGTCCGGGTCAGGCGGCTCCCCGGAAACGAGAATGCACGGTCCCAGCCCGCAGCACTGGTCGTATACCTTGGCCTGCGGCAGATACAGCGGGTTTTCTCCTTCGATGTCCCGTGCGCTCATGTCGTTGCCGATGGCGTATCCGAACGCCTTCCCCGCTGCATTGACGGCCACGGCCAGTTCCGGCTCCGGTACGCTCCAGCGGGTATCCCGGCGTATCCGCACGGCCTGGCCGGGGCCCGCCACCCGGTGCGGCGTCGCCTTGAAGAAAATCTCGGGGCGCGCTGCGGTGTACACCCGGTCGTAGGCGTCGGCGGTCTCTTCGGATTCCGCCATGCGGGCGGTCCTGCTGCGCCAGTAGGTTACCCCGGCGGCCCAGACTTCCTGGCGCCCGATGGGGGCGAGGAGGTCTTCCGGGCGAGGCGGTTCGGTTTCCGGGGCATTGCGCGTGTACTGCATGAGCCGCTCGCCCAGCGCAGGATCGTTGAAGAGGGCATCCCAGCCGGCGTCCCGGATGGCGAAAAAACCCCCGTCCGTTTCGACAAGCGGGCCGTCCGTACACATATATAGCCGGGTAATTCCTTCCTGAGCAACAGGTTCAATCATTTGACTAAAGTTTTTTATAAGGTTTTATAAAATATGAAGGAGGCATGGGGGCCGTCGCCTGCGTACGACCGGCAATACGAACCGGGTGGAAAAAGGCTCCCTGTTGCCCTAAGGAATGCCCTGATTAAATTCCCAAGGTCCCTGTTCGAGGCTGCGATTTTGCGGTTTGGCGTTGGATGGTCTTGTTGCGCGCTCCAGGGCCTATGTTTCTGCCGGATTTAATCAGGGGTTCCTTTAGAATCGGATGCTGTTCGCTTGTTACCGCCTGAAACCGTATTATCGAAATCGCTTAGGGAATTTTTACAACGTAAGGATATATTCACAATCACACGACGACTATGGACAGGCGGCATTTTCTGGCGGCTGCATCGACTATTGCCATTTTTCCCCGGCATGTGCTCGGCGGCCCGGGTATCGTTCCCCCCAGCGACAAGCTCGATCTTGCCGGGATCGGTGCGGGCGGCATGGGCGGCAATTATTTGGAGAATCTGAGCAGCGAAAACATCGTAGCCCTGGCCGATGTGGACGACAAGCGCGCCGCGCCGACGTACGAGCGTTTTCCGAACGCCCGCCGCTACAGGGATTTCCGCCGCCTGCACGACAAGGAAG
>JANQSQ010000569.1 GCA_028283985.1 Rhodothermales bacterium
AACGACAAGACGTTCCCGGAAGAACCCACGGTGCGATACGGGTACGAGCGGGACGGTGCGAAGGATTTTCGTCCCTCCGGTTTCGTGCTCGGCGACTTCGACGGAGACGGCGTGCAAGAACTGGCCACGACATCCCGGAAAAGCGGCAACCGCGAACTGGTGATTATCTCGCCACTTGCTGGCATCGACGCCTTCACTACGTTCACGATCGAGTTCGAGTTGGGCCAACAGGTGCTTGGCGGAGGAGGAATCTACGACGTGGACGCCTTCGACTTCGATGGCGACGGCGCGATGGAGATATGGGTCAACACCTGGGACCGATTCGCGTGGACCATCGTCGAGGCGGCCGGCGCAGACGCCTACCGGCTCGAAGCAGACCTGGACGGAACGGATGACTATCAAGGCGACCCGGGATCGTTCAATTCGCATAAATTACTGTTCCATGATGCGGACGGCGACGGACGCGCGGAACTGCTCGCGCCGATGACGAACGGACGGCTGTACTATCTGGACAATGTAGACGACGTATCCACGATCACAAAAGGCGACTTCCAGGAAATAGGCGTCTATGATCCCACGGGCCAGGCAAGAGGCGGAGGCATCGGCGATATCGACGGCGATGGCCTCTTCGATATCGTGGCGACAACCGGTACGTCCGAAATGGTGCAGCGCATCGAATATACGGGGGCCGGCTCTCCGGCCGATTCCACCAGTTACGCCTGGTCCACGATGCTCGACAGTTCCGGAGACGACAAAACCGAGCGCTGGTACCCCCTTCGCATTACCGACGATCTGGATGGGGACGGCAGAAACGAGGTCGTGGTTACGAACCGGAACGCCAGCAACGAGGGGCAGCCCATGCTCATTATGCTGGAAGCAATAGATACGGGACCGACGGGAATAGAGGACGACCCTCTCGAACTGCCGGAACAGTTCGCACTGCGCCAGAACTACCCGAACCCGTTCAATCCCTCCACCACCATCGAGTATGAACTCCGGGAAACCCTATCCGTCTCGGTACGCGTGTACGATACCCTCGGCCGCGTCGTCGCGACCCTGGTGAACAATGTCTTGCAGCAACCGGGCGTCTACCGGGTACGGTGGAATGGACGCTCCGCATCGGGATCGCAACTGACCAGCGGCATGTATTTCTATGCACTCGAATCCGCGGACTTCGGGGAAGTGCGGCGGATGGCGCTCGTCAAGTAGGGAGATTGTTGTTACATACGGTCCGTAAGCATCATGCCCCCCTGCGTGGAAAAAACCCTTGCCGTATTTTCCGCACTCCTGTAAATTACGTCCGACACGGGAACCTGTATCAAAATAACCTTTTGAAGGTTCAGGGTATTTTCGCCACCTAATGCATACTCCCCCTAACCAATAGAACGCCATGAAACTCGTTACTGCTTCTCGCTATCTGTTTCTGTCTTCTCTGCTCCTGCTCGTTACCGGCGCCGGGACGGCCTCGGCGCAGAACCTTGAATACTACTTTTCACCGGAAGGCACTGACTTTTCGGATGCCTTTGCCCCAGGCGTTCAGAATGGCGCCCGCGGGATTTCCGGACCGTTCGACCTGGACGGAGACGGCAAGATCGAAATCCTGGTGGCGCAACACACTGCCGGAGGCCGGGTGCATGTCATCGAAAATCAGGGAATGGACTCCTGGGAACACGTCTACTCGACTGCGCTCATCGACTCCTCAGGTTCCAGTTTCAACGCTCGATACGCTACAGGCGCAGACCTTGACGGAGACGGCCGGGGAGAAATCGTCTATGTGGCTGGAACCGGCTACAACACCACAAACGTCGTCCTGACCGTGGGAGCGTATGTGTGGGAATACGATGGGCAAGGCTCCGATAACTATGGCGATTTCCCTGCAGCCGTAGGCAATTTCTACGAACTCGACGGGCTCGAAAAAGCAAATGCTTATGCTCAGAACATGACGGCCCTCGACATCGACGGCGACGACCAGCAGGAACTGCTTATCCCCGTGAACGGACCAAGCAGCCAGGACGTGTTCTATGTGCTGTCCCTGACAGGAGATATCGAAACGGGACAGGCCGAAAACACTTTCGCCACCTGGAACATCGAATCGAGAGTGAATCCCCGCGGCGATGCGGGCGATGAGCATGAACTGGGAGGCGGGAGTCCCAACGACATCCTTGCCGGCGACATGAACGGCGACGGCATGATGGATATCTCGTACCATTCATGGAACAGTTTCAACTTCTTCAACGGAACGGTAACCGGTCCGGATACGGTGGTCCTGCCGGATGCCTCAACACCCGACCCTTTTCTGCAGGCAACTGCAGGTATCGGCGACCACGTAGCTCTTTTTGGAGGGGTAATGGGCGATATTGACGGCGATGGAAACGACGAGGCCTTCTACCCGAACTACTTTACCGGAAATGTTGCCGTGATGGATTACGACGATAATCAAAGCGTACTCTCCATTACGGCGGATGACTTCGTAACGGGCGTCATTGAGGGCGCCGGCAACCATGGCGCTGACCTCGGCGACCTGGATCAGGATGGTAATATGGATGTGCTGGTAGGCGGCTCTACGTACAGCGCGGTCAGTTTCATGCAAGGCGAACCTTCCGCATTCCTGCGAGTCGCAGAATATACTGGCGGGGACCCGACAAGTTCAACAAGTTATGCGTTGCAATCAGTCGATACAAGCGCCCTTTTCGACTCGACAGGGTTCCACCGCGTCTACCGCGATTCGCTGGGTACAATGAGCAATTACTATGAGGTGGCGAGATCGCAAGGAGGAACCACGACCTCCGACGCCAGTCATGCTGTCTTCCCGTCCGGCGTGGTCTTCCTCGGAGATGCGGACGGCGACGGCTTCAACGAAGTCGCCCTTTCCTTCCAGGGCATCGACGATAGCCTGCAGGTAATCGACGAGGTGTACAATGCCGACAGTACCCGGTTTGATCGCACGGTTCGGGAAACCGTTCCGGCCCCTGTGCGCGCCTTCGTGCGCATCTACGAATTCGATGCGGGCTTCGTGGTCGCCGTGGAAGAGGACCCAGAGACCCTTCCCACCAGCTTTGAGCTACACGAGAACTATCCGAACCCGTTCAACCCGAACACGACCATCGGATACACGATCCCGTCCGAGACGAACGTAACCGTGCGCGTGTACGACATCACCGGACGCATCGTAAAAACGCTGGTTCACGGACAAGCGCATACTCCAGGCGCCTATGAAATAGTCTGGGACGGAACCGGCGACGGAGGCCAAACCCTGGCCAGCGGCACGTACTTCTATAGTCTGGAATATCTCGGACGCCGCGATGTCAAAGCCATGATCCTCCTCAAATAACCCATCCTGCGTTGGGGCTTGCCGGGAACGTCCGGCAGGCCCCGACGCTTCTCTGCTTCTCTACGCCGGAGATATGCGCAAGACGGTCGGCCTTCCCTTTCTCTGTGCAGCATTACTTCTCATAGGGCTCGGCGCAGCGTCTCCTGCATACGGCCAGGGAAAAATCGCCGGGCAGGTGACCGACGCCGGAAACGGCGAGCCGCTCATCGGTGTGAACGCCGTCATCGAGGGTACGACGCAGGGCGCCACCACGGACGCCAACGGCCACTACGTCATCCTGAACGCGCGCCCCAGCGAATATACCCTGGCCTTCAC
>JANQSQ010000570.1 GCA_028283985.1 Rhodothermales bacterium
CGGAACCCCCGCTTCTAGCACCCAATCCCGTGACGCCATGACACGCTCTGTGTATCGGATTCTGACCGCCTGCATCGTTGCCGCACTGTGCACGCTGCCCGCCTTCGCGCAATCCCATTATGCGGATATCGACACGCCGCCGCTACCCGAATTCGACATTCCGGAACCGGAGCAGGTAACGCTTCCCAACGGCATGATCGTCTTTCTCATCGAGAATCATGAATTACCGCTCATCTCCATGTCGGCGCGCGTGGGCGCGGGCGCGGTCTACGAACCGGCCGGCAAGGTCGGGTTGGCCTCCATCGCCGGCCAGGTCATGCGCACCGGCGGCACGGAAAACGTGGACGCCGACGCGCTGAACCTCCGGCTGGAGAACATGGGCGCCCAGATCGAAGCTTCGATCGGGACGGTTTCCGGCCAGGTGTTCATGTCCTCCCTGACCGAGACGGTGGACGAGGTGCTGCCGCTCTTCGCCGATGTGGTCATGCATCCTGCGTTTCCCCAGGACAAGATAGACCTGGCGAAAACCCAGGCGAAATCGGGAATCGCCCGGCGCAACGACCAGGCCCAGTCCATCGTGAACCGCGAATTCGACAAGTTGGTGTACGGAGCCGATTCCCCGTATGCGCGGCATACCGAGTACGCGACCATCGACGCGATCGAACGCCAGGACCTGATCGATTTTCACGGGGAGTATTTCCTCCCGAACAACACGATTCTCGGCGTATGGGGGGATTTCGATACGGACGGAATGGTGGCGAAGCTTGAGAATGCCTTTGCCGCATGGCAAGCGCAGGAAGACTTCGTGCGTCCGACGCAGCCGATCCCCGATACGGGGTCGGAGTACGGGGTGTACTATGCGCCCAAGGCGGACGTGACGCAGAGCACCATACTGATGGGGCATCCGGGCGAGATCGCCATGAATCACCCGGACTATTTTGCGGTCACGGTGATGAACCAGGTGCTGAGCGGGTTTACCGGGCGCTTGTTCCAGAACGTGCGCGACGACAAGGGCCTCGCCTACGCGGTTTTCGGCGCCTACACCGCCAATTTCGAGCGGCCCGGGCAGTTCTATGCGGGCATCATGACCAAGTCGGAATCGACGGTGGACGGGACGGAAGCCGTGCGCGAGGAAATCGAAAAGATGCGCGCTGCGCCGCCGTCCGAAGAAGAACTCCAACTGGCGAAGGACAACTACCTGAACAGTTTCGTCTTCAATTTCGATACGCGCCAGGAGATCGTGAATCGCATGATGACCTATGCGTACTACGATTATCCGCTGGATTTTCTGAATCAGGTGCGGGAAGGCGTGCAGGCCGTCGATGCGAGCGAGGTGCACCGCGTGGCGCAGAAGTACCTCCGTCCGGACGACATGAAGATTATCGCCGTCGGCAACGGGGATGATTTCGGGCGCCCGCTTACCGATCTCGGCGAGGTGGAAACGATAGACATTACCATTCCCACGGGCCTCGCACCGGCCCCCGAGGCCACCGAGGAAACCCTTTCGGAAGGGCAGGAACTCTTTGAGAAAGCCGTGGATTCGCTCGGCGGGCGGGAAGCCTTTGCGGCCATCAAAACCTTGCGTCAGGCTCTTGCGACGACAGTTTCCACTCCCGATGGCCAGCAGTTCGAACTGGATATTATGCAGTATGTGGCGTACCCGGATCGGGTGCGTGTCGAAATGTCCATTCCCGGCCTGGGGGCAATAGTCGTTGTTATCAATGGAGACGACATCATGGTGGAGTTGCCGCCGGGTCTGCCGGGGGAGCCTCCCGGTATACGCGACCAGATCAAGTCACAGATGGATAACGACATGATCTCGATGCTGGCCCGCGACGATCTCACGGTGCAGCACCTGGGGCAGGAAGAACTCGATAATGGGCAGACGGTGGACGTGCTTTCCGTTACGATACCGGATGTGGCGAATCCCACGCAGTTGCTGCTCGACCCCGGTACGCACGAACCGGTCGGAGTGCGGTATGTTGAAGGGGCCGCGCAGGTGCTCGCGATCATCGCAGAGATGCAGGAGGTCGGCGGCGTGCGGCTTCCGAGCAGGCTCGAAAACTATCTGGATGGCACTCCGGCAGGTTCTGTGGAACTGGAGACCGAGCTGAACGTCGAGTTGCCGGATCACCTCTTTGAACTCGAGGCGTCCGGCGGGTCGTTTTAACGGGGTCTTAACAACGGTTTCGGGCTCCCATGCTGGTCGAAATACTCCCGGATTATGACGTCCTCAGCGAGCGGGCGGCCCGGCTTGTCTCCGAAGAGATACGCCGCCGCTTGTTACGTACAGGGCGCGCGGTTCTCGGCTGCGCGACAGGGAGCACGCCGATCGGTCTGTACCAGCGCCTGGTTGCCGAAGGCCCGGATTTTTCAGGAGTCACCACGTTCAATCTCGACGAGTACGTGGGCTTGCCTCCCGAGCACCCGCAGAGCTACTGGCGTTTCATGCGGGAGCATCTTTTCGATCACGTAGACATCGATACCGACCGGATTCATATTCCGGACGGAATGACCGCCGATCCGGACGCCGCCTGCGCCGCGTACGAACGAAGCATCGAAGAGGCCGGGGGCATCGATCTGCAGATTCTCGGCATCGGGTCCAATGCACACCTTGCGTTCAACGAGCCGGGTTCCTCGCTCGGATCCCGCACGCGCGTCCAGACGCTGACCGGGAAAACGCTGGCGGACAATGCCCGTTTTTTCGGCGAGAGGGAAACGCAGCCCCGCACAGCCGTCACGATGGGACTCGGCACCATTATGGAGGCGCG
>JANQSQ010000583.1 GCA_028283985.1 Rhodothermales bacterium
ATGCCTACAGCACTTGCTGACATGACGGGCGTTGTTGTAGCATTGTATATAATTTCCAATTGCATCGCTTATACCTTCCCCTACCCTGCTGTCACACGGTAAAACAGGTTTACTGACTCGTAAATACAATGAATCTCATACCTGTGATAACCGGTCCTACTTCAGTGGGCAAGACAGAGTTAAGCATAAACCTTTCAGTATTACTTGAATTAGAAATCATTTCTGCGGACAGCCGGCAGGTATACCGGGAGCTTGCTATCGGGGTGGCCAAGCCCGACAAGGATGTGCTGGAGCGCATCCCGCATCATTTCATCGACGAGCGGTCCCTTGAAGAGCCCTTTTCGGCGGGTATGTTTATGTCTGAAGCGCTCGACCGCATCGCAGAGATTCTCGACCGGGGCCGGATCCCCCTCGTTACGGGCGGCTCCACCCTGTATCTGCGAGCCCTCCGGTACGGCCTTGCCGGCATCCCCGACATTCCCCCTTCGGTACGTACGGATATCCGGAGGCGCCTCGACCAGGAAGGGCCCGAGGTGCTGTATGAAGTCTTGCGGCAGGTCGATCCCCGCGCCGCTGCCACCATGGACGCCACCAAAACGCAGCGCCTTGCCCGCGCTCTCGAGGTATATGAGGCCACAGGCATCCCTCTCAGCCGGTTTCACGAGACGCAGGCGCCTCCTCCCTATGCATTCCGCGCGGTCGTTTTACAGCGAAATCGGGAGGAACTCTATGCCCGTATCGAGCGCCGCGTGGACGAGATGCTGGCTGCTGGTCTTGTCGACGAAGTACGTGATCTACTCGAGGCAGGATACGATCCAGGGCTCAATCCGCTGCGCACGATCGGCTATCAGGAGCCCATCGCTTTTCTGAAGGGGGAAATCACGGAAGAGGAAATGGTGCGTTTGATCAAGCAGAACACGCGCCGCTACGCAAAACGACAGGAAACCTGGTTCAGGAGGGATTCCGAAGCGATTTTCGTGGATGCGGCCCAGGATGCGCAGGCGCTTTTGGATGCGGTGCGGGAGGCGCTGGGCCTCTGAGGCAACTATGCCCGCCGTATCCGGCCTCGCCCGCTCACTTTCGCTCGAAACGGCGTTTCTCTCGTTCGATTTGAGCTTTTATCTGTGTTACTGGACACGCCTCTGAGAGCGTCTGGCCTCGCTGTACTCTTCTTCACTGCACAACATTTCTGGGGACATCTTTCGTCTAAATAGAGTCCCGTTTGCAATTTCCCCACCGCCCCGGTATACCGGCCTGTATACCAGGATTCCCGGGCAGGTATACCCGGCGGTATACCGTGAACGGATCCGAGGTAGACCGATCAGTCTACTGCAGGAACCGGAAGTAGACCGATCGGTATACTGACCGTCGCCACAAGTAGACTAATCAGTCTACTCACGGTAAAGCCAGAGGAAAAAAGCGTAAAGCGAACGATTCCGAATGGACAATATGGCAGTGGATGCGCAAGGCGAACAACTGCGTGCGGATATTCTGAACGCCGCAGCGACACTGTTCGGAGAATACGGGTACCGGGCGGTCGGGGTGGACGCGATCGCCGGGGAAGCAGAGGTGGCGAAGCGAACGCTGTACCGGTATTTCGCGTCCAAAGACGAGCTGGTGCTCGAATACCTCGGGGTAGAAGCAGTCCAAATCCTGACATGGCTTGAGAAGAGCACGGAAAATGCGAGAACCCCGCTGGAGAAATTAAAGGCGTTCTTTTTTGCACTCGCTGAACGAACCGCCTCGCCCCATTGCCGGGGATGCCCCTTCCAGATGGCCCTGGGCGAATATCCTGACACGGATCATGCGGTAAACAGGCTGGCCCGCAGGCATAAGGAGGCGATACGGACCGAACTGGAGAAGTGGTGTACTGCGGCGGGCTTCCGGGATATTGTCGGAACCGCGCACCGCCTGTATTTGCTTATGGAAGGCGCCTGGGCGTATGCCCGTTTGCACGGAGCATCCCCTGTGCAGGTCCCTGTCGGGCACAGGGTCGCGGCGCTGAATCATGCGGTCATTCTTCTGCTCAGCGGCGGCCTCTATGCGGAAACGCTGATCGCCACAGCAAGGCCCGGCGCACGCTATCGTTCTTATCGGCCGGAGGGCGACGAAGAAGAGCCGGTCGAGCCCGAGACCCTTTCCTTGTTTGGGAGCGCTCCTCCGCTTCCGGGCGCTGATTTCTCCCCCCCTTCCACCACAAAAAGCGGCTGACGATCGATGCATCGCCGGGTACGCTGCGCATGGACTATGTGCGCACCGGCCTCCCGGAAACAGACCAGCCATTCGGCGTGTGTCCGGAAACGCAGCGGTCCCTCCTGCATAGGCGCGGCCTTTTCCGAGCGCAGGCGGTTCGCCAGGCGATCCAGCCTGCGAAGCAGCGCCAACTCCCATTTCCACACATAGGTCGATTCGAGAATTACCACGCGGCGGCTGACACGCAGCGTTTCACGGAGCAGTTCGTCCGCATGTCCGGCGTGATGCAGGACGAAAACCAGCAGGGAAGCATCAAAGGCTCCGGAAGCGTAGGGAAGGCGCCTGCCTTCGTACACATCCAGTGGAAGCGATGTCTTATTTTGGTTAAGGATATCCACCAGTTGTACCTGTCCCCCAAGGCGTTTCTCTAATTTTTCTCCCACATAGCCCTCCCCTGCCCCCACATCGAGCACCGACTGTCCCTTCTCCAGAAAACGCGCCATTAGAGCCGCTTTCCGGACGGCGCGGGCTCGCAGCAGGAGGTCTGTGAGGGCGCGGCGATAGCGGCAGGCGGCCAGGACGGCCCATCCTCCCCATCCTGTCCAGACCCAGATCCAGTAGGGTCCGCCGGTATAGAGCAGGTAGGTGCCGAGCGCGCACACCGAAAGCCAGTACCAATGCCAGGAGGGCCGTTCTGCGGGTGCTGCAAGTACGAGCACGCCAAGCAGGTACCAGGGATGTACGGTGGTGGCGAATACGAGGAAACCGCCTGCCGCCAAGACAAACAGGGGCCGCAGGTCCCGGTTCTCCTGCAGGAAGTATCGCCGGGTCAGCCATGTTTGACAGCCGGTTCCGGCTGATCGGGGCCATGTTTTCCAGCCGCTTTCGGCTGAACTGGGCCATTTTTTCCAGTCGTTTCCGGCTGATCGGGGCCATGTTTTCGAGCTGGCGCCAGCCGATTTCGGACGCTGTGCGTACAACATCGCCAGTCCGGCAAGATATAGTACGGTCAGGGCCGGACCGAGCAGCTTGCTCAGATCCATTCCGGTCAGCAGGGCCAGGAAATGCTTTATGCCGTAGTATAGACCGGCATTGAATTCGAAAAGGCGCACATAGAGATCCAGCGACGAAAGTATTTTTCCTACCCCCTCCGGATGAAAAAAGGGCAGCGCGGGAAGGACCGCCATGCCAAGGCCCGCAACGATGCTTTTCCAGCCGAAGCGGCGCCACAGGAAGGGAAACAAAAGAAACGGGTAGAGTTTGACGCCGCCGGCGCAGGCCAGCCAGACGGAAGCCCACACGCCCCGCTTGTTCTTCAGCGCGAACAGCGTAAGCGCCAGAAACAGGACCATGGCCGCTTCGCCGTGCCCCTGACCGGCTCCGGCAAGCACGACCGCCGGATTCCATGCGTACAGCAATAACTGCCGGGGGCGGA
The DNA here is from genome assembly GCA_028283985.1 of Rhodothermales bacterium. GTDB lineage: Bacteria > Bacteroidota > Rhodothermia > Rhodothermales > VXPQ01 > VXPQ01. The sequence continues at coordinate 3,629 of JANQSQ010000583.1, forward strand.
GCATTCGGCTCAGTACAAGGACTGCTCCGAATTCGAAGAGCGTCAGGAGCCCTTTGATGACGAACCAGGATACTTCCCAGCCCCGGTCGTAGAAGACGGCCCCCATCCGGAAAATGAGCTGGGATACCGGGGGATATACCGTGTAGACGCCGGGCGAATTGAGTTCGTCGTATACGGGCTCCTCGCGCAGCGCCTCCAGTTCCGGGCTGTCGGGCGTATGCAGATAGGGGTTATATCCCTCCGCCTGCACGAGACCGTCCCACACGTACCGGTAGGCGTCGTCGGAAAGGCCCGGCGGCAGCCAGAATACGGCCAGCCGCAAGATCAGCGCAAAGACGATCACGAGATGCATCGGCACATCCCCCCGTTTCCAGAGCAATGCGCAGAGTGCGCCCGCGGCAAGTGCGGCAACGACGAATCCCTCGCGGGTTCCCGGGGCGGCGGCCCACCATGCCATGCCGCCTATAGCCGCGGCAAGCAGCAGGAGAAGGAGCCAGGTGAGGCCTGAGGGTTTAGGGCCTGTTAGCACTATACAGGCCCTAACCGGCATGGAAGATCAAGCGCACTTTCCTGCCGTTATTCTCGAACAGGACCTCGTCGGCCATGGATTGCATGAAGAGCAGGCC
>JANQSQ010000647.1 GCA_028283985.1 Rhodothermales bacterium
ATGCCGGATTGTACCGCCTCGACAAGGCGGATTCGGCGTACCGGGCGGCGCTTGCGATTCGCCCGGCCTATCCCGGCGTCTGGAATAATCTGGGCAATACGGCCTGGCTCCGGCAAGAGTACGGCAAATCTGTAGGATACTATCGTCGCGAGCTGGAGATCGCCCCCGATCCGCGTCCCTGGCTGGGCATAGCCCGCGCATACATCGAGTTGGGCCGGACGGACAGCGCCTACTATGCCTTTGAACAGGTGCTTGCTCTCGACAGCACCTTTGCCCAGGCCTATTTCGGGATGGCCCTGCTACTGGACGACCTTGGCGACTTCGAGGGGGCGCTTCGCAGCGCCCGGCGTGCGCTCCGTCATGCGCCCGATAACCACGAATATCGGTATCATGCAGCGTCCTTTCTCGTCAAGCTCGGGCGGTGGGACGAGGCGCTGGCTCCGTTGGAAGCCGTTGCCCGGGAATGGCCCTGGCATCAGGGCGCACATTACAACATGGCCCAGGTGCTGATGCGCCTTGGTTATGCGGAAGAGGCAGAGGGGCTTCAGCAGTATGCCGAGGAACTCCGTGCGCTCCAGGCGGAAATTACGAACCTGACGACGGCCTCCCGAACGTATGCCGAAGACCCCTATGCGCACGCCAGACTGGGGGCGTCCCTGAGGAAAGCCCGCCGGTACGACGAAGCCATGCAGGCTTACAGCGTGGCGCTTTATCTGGCCCCCGGTAATCCCGATTTTCGGAACAATGTGGCTGTGCTGCATTTGTTGCAGGGCGACACCCTTTCCGCGATCCGATCGTTCCGGACGATGGTGCAGGCGGATACCACGAATGCCCATGCCTTGATCAATCTGGGAAGTTTGTACGCGTTATCCGGAGATCCGGAAAATGCGCGCCGGGCATGGGAGGCCGCCTTGCGCATCGAACCGGACAATCGCATAGCGCGCAATTCGCTGGCCACACTCTCGTCCTCCGGGCGATCCTCCCAGCCGTAAAATCTTCGACCATGACTTTCCTCGGTATCGATAGCGGGTGCATTCGCCGGTGGATACTGGTGGTTGCGGCGCATGTAATCATGGCGACGGCTCCGGGCCTGTTGCTTGAAGCGAGGGCGCAATCCGCTTCTGTGCGTGGTTTCGTTACGGCGGATCCGGGTGGAGAATCACTTCAGGGCGTCAATGTGTCGATCGATAACATGACCGGCGGGTTGACAGGAACGGTTTCCAACGGGGACGGATTTTTTCTCATAGGCCGCATCTCGCCCGGGCAATACATACTCCGCGCTTCCTTTATCGGGTTCGTTACGTATGTGGATACGCTGGATATCCAGGCCGACGATCGCTTGCTGGTCAATATCGTGCTCCGGGAAGATGCGCTGGA
>JANQSQ010000650.1 GCA_028283985.1 Rhodothermales bacterium
GAGCGCATTGCAACCTGGGCGGTGCTGCGCGACCGGAAGACGAGCGAGGCGTTTCTGGCGGTCAACACGCATTTCGATCACCGGGGGGCGGAGGCCCGGACCCGCAGCGCGGAACTGATTGTCGAACGCCTCGACGAACTGGCGACGGCCCAGTCGGGAGAACAGGATGACGAAGAAACCGGGAGCCTGCCCGTCGTGCTCACGGGGGATTTCAATGTGCGAGAGGATAGCGCGCCGTACGCTGTGCTCGCGGATGCGTTTTCCGATGCCCTGTACGCTTCGGAGCAAACCCACGAAGGGCCTATGTCCACCTGGAATGGTTTCGAGGCCATTGCGCCCGGGGGCCGAATAGACTACATCTTCGTCGGCGCCGGCGTGCGCGTATACGCCCACCGCATCCTGCCGGACAAGACCGCCGCCGATCGCTTCCCGTCCGATCATCTGCCGGTGCTGGCAGAGATTGGATTGGAAGAATGAGAACCGCCGCCGGTCGTTACCGGACCCTGTCAGCCGGTGAAAAACAGATACGCTGCGATAATCAACGCTACCACGAGTATCGAAGACCCCACGTCCTTCCAGTTCCAGCTCGACCGCGAGGTGGACCGGTGTTCTTGCGTCAGCGTACCGAAGGTAAGGCCGCTGATCCGTTTATAAACGGGCGGCTGCGTTATGTAACTGACGCCGACCATCACCAGAATGCAAACCAGGAAGATCAACAGACTGTAATACTGGAAGAATATGTTGTTGATCACCCACAGGAACGAACCTTCGGCATAGGCGAAATCGCCCATCAGGGCAACGGGGGTATCGACCACCAGGCGGAACAGGCCCAATGCAAAACCGACGGTCAGCGCGGCCAGGCAACCCTGCTTGTTCAAACGCTTGTTGAAAACACCCAGGAAAAAGACCACGAATATGGGCGGGGCCAGATAGGACTGCACTCCCTGCAAGTAATCGTACAGGCCGCGCCCCCCCTGGATGACCGGGATCCACGCCAGCCCGATCACCACCATCGCTGCGGTGGCCACGCGCCCCATCCATACCAGATGACGCTCCGACGAACCGGGGCGAAGCCGGCTGTAGAAGTCCATGGTGAAGAGGGTTGACGACGCATTGAAAACACCTGCAAGGGAACTCATCAGCGCCGCCAGAAGACCGGCAACCACGATGCCCCGAATACCCACAGGCAAAATGTGCGCCACGAGCAAGGGAAGGGCGGCCTGGGCGTTTTCCGCCACCAATTCGCCCTCCGCATTGAACATTGCCTGACGGATCGGTTCTACTTGACCGGACTTCGCCAGCGCGAAGGCGATAATGCCGGGAATGATAAAGATGAAGACCGGGAGTAGCTTCAGGACCGCTGCGGCGATAGTGCCTCGTCTCGCCTCGGTCTCGTTGGGCGCGCCCAGTGCACGCTGTACGATGTATTGATCGGTGGTCCAGTACCAGAGGCCGATGATCGGCGCGCAGAAAACCATCCCCAGCCAGGGGTATTGATTGTTGAAATACCAGGCCATCTCATCCGCTCGCAGGACCGGAGCCCACGTGGCGTCGATTCCTTCTGGCACCAGAGGCTTCCACAGGTTGAACATCTCGGGTCCGACGATAGCGTAGAGTTCGTCCCAGCCGCCGATAGCCTGCAATCCGAAGATCAGCACCAGCAACGAGCCCAGCACCAGAATAACCGTTTGCAGCGCCTCGGTATAGGCCACTGCGCGCAATCCCCCCAGGACGCTGTACACGCCTGTGAAGAGAATCACCAGAATGGAGCCCAGCCAGAAGCTGTTCATCCCAAGAAACTGCACCTCCGGAAGCAGCACGCTGAAAACGACCCCGCCCGCGAAGATGCCTACGGCGATTTTCGTCAGCACGTAGGCTACCAGGGAGATTACCGACAAGAGCGTGCGGGACATGGGAGAAAAACGCCGTTCCAGAAATTCCGGCATCGTGAAAACCTTCGAGCGCATATAGAAGGGAGCCATTACCCATCCCAGGACGAGCAGGCACCAGGCGTGCAACTCGTAGTGCGCCAGCGCAACCCCGTCGGTGGCCCCGGAGCCGGCAAGTCCTACGAGGTGCTCCGAACCGATATTCGAGGCGAAAATGGACGCTCCCACGACGAACCACCCCAAGTGGCGGCCTGCCAGGAAATAATCCGTAGTCGTGTCCGTTTTCTGCCGGATTACCCACCAGGCCAGACCCATTATGATCAGGAAATATCCGGCGATGATGATCCAGTCCAGTGTTGCAAGTGTACTCATATAAGTTTCTCCGTCCCGATGTATGCCTTGGAGATCAGTATCCCGGCGCGGCTGCGCGCGGTTGGGTAATGATAAACGATTCAGTCTTTGCGGGCAACATTCTGTCCATCGCAGTGGATAAATGCGTGGACAACGGGTGGAGAAAGAGTGAAGAAACCGGCTGAAACGAAATAGTGTTGGCGCGTACCTTTCAGAATGCGGATTTTTCCGAGCGCCCGCTCTTCCTACCTTCTCATCAATTAAATATGTCCGATTCCTATAGTCCGAAACCTGAAGACAAGTTCACCTTCGGCCTCTGGACCGTCGGAAACGTGGGCCGGGACCCGTTTGGAGAGCCGGTCCGCGCTCCGTTCTCTCCCGTCGAAATCGTTCATATGCTGGCCGATGTGGGCGCCTATGGAGTCAATTTCCATGACAACGACCTGGTGCCCATCGATGCGACGGCCCGGGAACGGGACGAGATCGTGCGCTCCTTCAAACAGGCGCTCGACGAGCGGGGTCTGAAGGCGCCGATGGCTACCACGAACCTGTTTACGGACCCGGCCTTCCGGGACGGAGCCTTCACCGCCAACGACCCGGCGGTCCGGGCGTACGCCATCCACAAGACGATGCGCGCCATGGATCTCGGCGTGGAATGCGGGGCCACGACGTATGTCTTCTGGGGAGGCCGCGAAGGGACCGAATCCGACGCCACAAAGAATCCGGTGGATGCGTTGGCCTGGATGCGGGAGGCCCTGAATTTCCTGTGCGAATATGCGGTGGATCAGGGATACGACCTGCGCTTCGCGCTGGAGCCGAAACCCAACGAGCCGCGCGGCGACATCTATTTTCCCACAGTAGGCTCCATGCTGGGATTCATCGGTACGCTGGATCGTCCCGACATGGTGGGCCTGAATCCCGAGGTGGCCCACGAACACATGGCCGGGCTGAACTTCACGCATGCCGTAGCGCAGGCGTGGGATGCGGGCAAGCTCTTCCATATCGACCTGAACGATCAGAATCCGGGCCGCTACGATCAGGATTTCCGGTTCGCCGCACACAACCTCAAACCCGCGTTTTTCCTTGTGAAATTGCTGGAAGAGGTGGGCTATGACGGCCCGCGCCATTTCGACGCCCATGCCTATCGGACCGAGGATGCCGAGGGAGTCAGGGATTTCGCGCGCGGGTGCATGAGGAGTTATCTGATCCTCAAGGAGAAGGCGCAGGCATTCGCGGAAGACGAGGCCATCCAGGCGTTGCTTGCCGAGGCGCAGCAGGCCTCCGCCGAATTTCCGTCGTATGCGGGCGGCTATTCCCGGCAGGCGGCGGAAGCGCTCCGGGAGCATTCCTTTGACCGGGCCCAACTGGCTTCCCGGGGTCTGGCCTACGAAAAAATCGACCAGTTGCTTACCGATCTCCTGCTCGGCGTGCGTTGAGCGGGCCGATTTCCTGTTTCCTTCACCGCGTTTGTCCGAACTACCGCTCATTCCGGTTTCATATCAGACCATTATCGCCATGTCCTCTCATTCCTCGTCCAGCTATCAGTCCGACGCCCTGCGCACCTTGTCCCGGCAGTTTCACATAGGGAACGGCAGCGACGAAGGCGCCGTATCGCCCGAACTCCTGCACGGGGCCATCGGCCTTGCCACCGAAGCGGGCGAGTTGCTGGACGCCATAAAGCGCGCGCTCTACTACGGAGGCACGCTCGACAAACCCAATCTGGTCGAGGAGTTGGGAGACCTTGAAT
>JANQSQ010000373.1 GCA_028283985.1 Rhodothermales bacterium
CTTCCTTGCGGTGGTGATTCCCAGCCGGTTCGGGGTGCTTGGCGTCGGCGTCACCTCCATGCGCACGCCGGAGATGGAAGTGACGACCGTGGCCATGCAGGACGGCACCGGCGAAACGTTCGACGCCTCCTCCTATGCCGCGGCCCTCACGTACGCCCGCGCGCTCACGGACCGCTTCTCCATCGGCGGCTCCGTCAAGTTGATCCAGGAGCGCATCTGGAACTCATCCTCCGGCGGCCTGGCCTTCGATGTCGGCACGCAATTCGAGACGCCCTTCCGGGGGGTTCGCCTGGGCGCCTCCATCAGCAACTTCGGCACGAAACTGCAAATAGGAGGGGACGATCTGCTCGCCCGCGTGGACGTGGACCCCAACAACCGGGGCAACAACGAGAGCAACCGCGCCCTGCTCAAGACCGACCGCTTCGACCTGCCGCTCATCATGCGCATCGGGTTGTCCGGCGAGGTGTTCCAGCGCGGCGGCAACCGCCTCACGCTTTCCATCGATGCGCTCAACCCCAACAACAGCGAGCAATACCTGAATGCCGGCGCGGAGATCGGCTTGCTCGGGGACCTGATCATGTTCCGGGGCGGGTACAGCGAGCTGCTGCTGGAAAACAGCCTGCGCTCCTTCACGGTCGGCGGCGGCCTGCGCTACGAGTTCGCTCCCATCCATCTGGGGGTCGACTATTCGTTCGAGCAGCACGAATACTTCAACGCCGTCAACCGCTTCACGGTGACGATGCGGTTCTGAGGGGGGTAATGCGATCTCTTCCAATGGGAACTGACTGGTTTTAGTTAGGGTAACCGGTGGAAGACTAAAGGCGTGCGGTCTGGAGCATGACGGACCTGTTTTCAGTAAAAGCGGAATGATGAGCACTCAACCCGATAGCCAGACAACGCAGAGCGATCAGGTTATGGAAGATCGGTTGCCCGACCAGCCGGACAATGACGAAGAGCCGGAAGGATTGGATACCGAGGGAGGATACTGGGGTGATTATCCTATCGACGATCTCCTTATTCGAACCCAAAATCGAACGATTTATGAGGTTCATCGCCGGATCGAACAAGAAGCCTATGTAATGAGCCCTGATTTTCAGCGTGATTTTATATGGGACGAAAAAAAACAAAGCAAACTGATCGAATCCGTAATTATGCGGATTCCTCTGCCAGTGTTCTACATGGCGGAAAACGACGAGGGGAGGACAGTGGTTGTCGACGGCTTGCAACGTCTGTTCACATTCCAGCGATTCCTGAATGACAAACTTAAATTGCAACTACCGGACCGTGAAGAACTTAACGGAAAAAGATTCTCGGACCTGGAATCCAGACTCAAAAACCGTATCGAGGATTTTAATCTTACTTTTTATACCATTGATTCCACGGTTCCGGAACAAGCCCGTCTGGATATATTCGACCGGGTAAATAGCGGTGAGCCGCTTAGCCGGCAGCAAATGCGTAATTGCCTTTTCATGGGGCAGGCAACGAGTTTCTTAAAAGAAGAAGCCCGGACAAAAATTTTTCTTAGAGCGACAGGCTACAGCCTGAACCAAAAAACCATGCGAGATAGGGAATTCGTGAATCGATTCTGCGCCTTTCAACTCCTGCCGGTCGATTCATATCGAGGCGATATGGATATTTTTCTCGCGGAGTCTTTACGTAAAATGAACAAGATGGATGGGCATGAGCTTTCCGACCTGTCCTCTGAGTTCCGTAGGGGTCTTGCAAATAACTACTATTTGTTTAAGCAGCATGCATTCAGAAAACACGATCCAAACCTGAAATATCAAAGAAGAAGCGTTCTCAATGCATCGTTCTGGGATGTAATGTCAACTGGCTTGTCTCACTACACAGAAGAACAGGTTATAGAACATGCCGAACCTCTTCGGCAAGCCGTTTACGAGCTGCTTGGCGACAGCGACTTTCAGGATGCGATCACATATAGTCCTAATAGCACCAAGAGAGTAAAGCTCCGTTTCGAGAAGATGCACCGGGCTATTGAAGAGATTCTCGGCGCTGGAATCCCTGCGGCGACAAACGATTTTGTAACGGAGGTTCAAGATGCTCACGAGGATTGATCTTCGGCATTTCAAATGCTTCGACTCGTTGAAGTTGCCGCTACGCCCCCTGACACTGCTTTCCGGTGCGAATGCCTCGGGAAAATCGTCCGTGATGCAGGCGCTGGCCCTTCTGCATCAGACAATGCGCGAAAATGAAGGGTCGTCCCGGCTTATGCTCAATGGCGCCGCCGTCCGACTTGGCGCCGTTGCAGATGTGATTGATCAGGGGCACGGAGGAAACTCATGCATAATTGCGCTGCACGATGATGAGACGGAGTATGTGTGGGAGTTTACCGGCGAGCGCACCGGGATGTCCATGGAGATAGCGAATGTTAGCATAGGGGGTAGATATTTTCGCTCCCCCAAGGTTCTGCACAGGTTACTACCGGTGCTTGATCTCGATATTGACAAATTCGATTTTGCGCAGTCTTTCGATGCAGTGTACCGCCTTGCCTATCTGACTGCCGAGAGATTAGGCCCCCGCGACATCTATCCGTTGGAAGATGCTCAGCTTACGCCCGTTATTGGGTCGAGCGGAGAAAATGCGGTCGGAGTACTGTATTCTGGCGGCGACGAACCTGTTTTGCCTGGATTACGCGTTGAAGGCGCCCCGCCGACTCGTTTGCGTCAGGTTCAGTTGCGCATGAGCCAGTTCTTTCCAGGCTGCGAGTTGGATGTTGACAAAATTCCCCAAGCAAACGCGGTGCGATTGGGATTGCGCACATCGAAACGCATGGATTTTCATCGCCCGGTTCATACCGGATTCGGATTAACCCAGGTTCTGCCGATCGTGGTGGCCGCCTTGTCGGCGGATCGCGATAATCTGCTGCTGATCGAAAATCCCGAGGTTCACCTTCATCCTGCCGGACAGGCGACAATGGGGACATTTCTTGCCGAAGTCGCATCCGCCGGCGTACAGGTGATTCTCGAAACCCACAGCGATCATGTGCTGAACGGCGTTCGACGAGCTGTCAAGACAGGAATCTTGTCTTGTGCCGATGCCGCGTTACATTTTTTTCGACCGCCGCAAGACGATGAACAGGGCGGTTCTGCGCAAGTGGTGAGTCCCACGCTGGACAGTTCTGGAAAGATCGACGATTGGCCGGATGGCTTTTTCGATCAATTCGACAGGGACACGAGTTATTTCGCGGGTTGGGGGGATTAGTAGTGCAACTCTTTGTGAATGACCTGTCCATGCATGGGCAGTTTCCCGATCTTTCCGCTTTTCGCGATGCATTGGTTCGGATTATGACGATCCGTTATGCTGTCTGGATGCCCTCAGGACGTTTTTCTTTT
>JANQSQ010000653.1 GCA_028283985.1 Rhodothermales bacterium
AGTGGCGGCCTTCTTCCGTGCTGGATGCGGAAGGAAGTGTCGGTTTTCGCACGCGTCGGTTCACCGAGCGCTTCCGCATAGAACAGAACAGGGAGGATGCCGAGTCTATCCTGCTGAAACTCAGCGGGGTGTGGCGCCCGCTTGCCCGATCTATTCAGGCGAATGTGTTGTATGATGGAATGACGGGGCGCTCCCCCGTTTTACAGGAGATATACATACGTACCGGCCCCGAGATCGGGCAATTCGTTTGGGAGGACGGAAACGAGGACGGTCTTGTGCAGATCGACGAAATGCTTCCTGAACGGTTGCCGAATGAGGGCTCTTATGTGCGAACCTACATCCCCTCGGATACGCTTGTATCCGTAGTGAACGTCCGGAGCCGTATACGCCTGGAACTGGATCCGCAGCGTGTATGGGGCCGTTCGGACAGCCGCTGGAAACGAAGGCTGTCGCATGTCGCGGCGCGGACCGTGATCGAAGTACAGGAGAAAACGAGAGATCCGAACACGACATCCATATACCTGATGGACCTGAGCCGATTCCGGAACGCCGAACACACGATGAACGGGCGATTGCGGTTGGGACAGGACATTTTTTTGTTTCGATCCAGTCCGGATTACGGATTGGACATTTCCTTAACCCGGCTTCGAAGCCTGAGTGAGCTTGCCGCCGGTCAGGAGGAACGATTTGTGGACGGCTGGCGCATGGAAGGGCGCTGGCGCCCGGCGCCAAACTGGGGATTGCGGGCCGTAGCTGCCGGCGAGCAGGATCGTCTTGCGAGCGATGCGTTTGCCTCGCGCCGCTATGACGTGTCCGGATTCCGTTTGGAGCCGGAAGTTTCCTATGCCGTTTCGGATCGTGTCCAGGTGGCCGTTTCTGCTTCGTACGGGCGAAAAAAGGACGATTTCGGCGCACGCAGCGCGCAAGTCCTTAAGGCCCCGGCGGAACTCCGGTATACGATTCCACGGAAACTGCAGACCACCTTGCGCGCGGAAGTTGCCCGCGTACGGCTCGATGGCGAGGCCCTCGGCCTGGCCCGGTTTGAATTAACGGACGGCAGGGGACCAGGCTGGTCGAGTTTGTGGTCTTTCCGCGCCCGGTACACCGTGAACGAGTACCTCCGGGCGACCTTTTCGTACGATGGGCGCGCGCCTGCGGACGCGCCGGTCATTCACACGATGCAACTACAGATGAGCGCATTGTTCTGAGGGTTTTTAGAGGTGGTTCGGTTTGATTGGACAGATTTCGGCGGAATTTAAGGTGTACTGTTGCGACCTTGTTCCAACGCAATCAACCGGATAAGACCCATGCCGAGACGCACCCGCAGAACCCATAGTCCTTCGTTCAAGGCGAAGGTGGCCATTGCCGCCATGTACGGCGACAGCACGCTGGCCGAACTCGCAGAACGCTTCGAAGTGCATCCGAACCAGAAGATACAGTTGTGGAAGAAGCAGCTTACAGAGAGCGCCGAGGAAGCGTTCGTTCGCAGCCGCAACACTCCCGACGAACGAGACAGGAAGATCGAGGCGCTTCACGCGAAGATCG
>JANQSQ010000658.1 GCA_028283985.1 Rhodothermales bacterium
TCGATTTAATCAGAAGGTTCCTTAAGCGCGGACGAGATTCCGCAGCACGAACCACACGTTTTCTTTCCGTTCGCGCAGCCGCCGGGCGAAATACGGCGCCCATTGCGTACCGAAGGGTACGTAGACTCTCATGCCGTACCCGTCGTTTACGATCTGTTCCTGGGTCTGCGGGCGTATGCCGTAGAGCAACTGAAATTCGACCCGGTTCCGGTCTATGCCGCGATTCGCGACAAAGATTTTCGTAGCGGAAATCAGTTTGTCGTCGTGCGTAGCGATGCCGGGATACCGCCCGTGCGCAATGAGTTCCTGCGCGCAAGCCATGAAGTGCTCGCGGATGATGTCCATATTCTGCCAGGCGATCGCCGAAGGTTCCTTGTAGGCGCCCTTGCACAGCCGGACCGGGGCCTTCAGCGCGCACATGCGTTCCACGTCGCATTCCGTGCGCTTCAGGTAGGCTTGCAGCACGATCCCCACATGATCGGGATATTCGGGAAAGGTTGCCTCGAAGAGGGATATCGTGGACGCCGTGGCGTCGCTGCCTTCCATGTCGAGGCGGACGAACACATTGCACTCTTTTGCCGCTGCAAGCAGCATGTGCAGGTTTTTCAGGCAGTAGTCTTCGTCGATTTTCTGCCCGATCATCGAGAGTTTGATGGATATGCCGGCGTGCATGGCGCCCCGGGCCCTCTCCTTGGCGATGATGCGGACGAGACGTATGTAGGCGTCCCGGCTCGTCTCGGCGACCTTCTTTCTGGTGACGTGTTCGCCCAGCAGGTCGAGGGTCACGCTCAGGCCCTTACGGTTCAGGGCGCGGATAACAGGGAGCGCTTCCTGGAATGATTCTCCCGCAACGAAGCGGCGTGCCAGCAAAAAGGGAAGACGCATCGGGCGTAGTATGCACTATCGAAGCGCGTGGCGGATACGGTGCGCGGACTGACCGGGGAAAACGGAACGCAGGCCCCTTTTTGTCGAGGCGCAGTGCATGCGATCGTACGTCGCGCGGCGGTTCGGGCTCCTATTTCCCGCCCGGTCGTTCAATGCTGCATCCTTAAACGTTCAAGGCGGCCGGGGATCCGGGTTTACACGTCCAACCAAAGGGATACTCTGATTAATTCTGCAAAGTTCAGAGGCTTCGAGAGGTGCGCTGGCAAGGAATGACGAAGCAATGTGGCAGGTCTCACATAATGAGGAATGACA
>JANQSQ010000005.1 GCA_028283985.1 Rhodothermales bacterium
GCAACTATGCCGCGCCCGGCCCGGGAGCAGCAGCGTACTCGGTCAGCAAGGCCGGCATTACCCAGCTGGCTCGCGTAGCGGCACTGGAGTTGGCCGCCGACGGCGTGCGCGTGAATGTCGTGCACCCGGACGCGGTCTTCGACACCGGGGTATGGACCGACGAAGCCCTGAAACGCTCGGCGAAGCGCTATAACATGACGGTGGAGGAATACAAAACCAAAAACCTCCTCAACACGGAAATACGGTCTGCGGATGTGGGACGCCTCATTTCCGTCATGGCCGGCGACGCGTTCCGGGCCACTACAGGCGCGCAGGTACCTATCGACGGGGGCATGGATCGCGTGATCTAGGGCCTAATCAGGCCCTCAGACCCGCCCGAAATCATCCTCCAGCCGAACGACATCGTCCTCGAGACACAACCCCATCTGGGTCTCGATAATGATCAGCGGTTCCCGACCGTCGTTTTCGACGCGGTGAATATCCCCCCTATCGATAAAAAGCCTATCCCCCGCCGCCACGCGGCGCCGGGTTTCATTCAAGGTAAAAAGACCTTCGCCGGAAACGATCACCCAGTGCTCCCGGCGGTGCGCATGTTTCTGAAGAGACAGCCGCTTGCCGGGATGCACGATAATGCGTTTGACCCGATACCCCGGTTCGTTCAGGTACTCTTCCCAGCGGCCCCAGGGCCTGTCGTCGGAATCCGTCATTATTTCCCGCTATGCCTCAGGGATACTCCTGCCGAATATCCGCAATCCGAAAAACAGCACGCCGCCCCCTATCGCCATGCCGATCCACCAGGGCATCCCGAATCCGGCCGGAAGAATACCGAGCAGCATGGCGACAATCCCGACAAACAATGCGTACGGAAGCTGGGTGCGCACGTGGTCTATGTGATCGCACCCGGACGCCATGGACGAGAGAATCGTCGTATCCGATATCGGGGAACAATGGTCCCCGCAGACCGCTCCGGTGAGTACGCAGGCCACAGAGGAATAAAGAATGTGATGATGCTCCCCGCCGGTCAGCCCGTTTATTTCCAGAATGGCCCATACAAGCGGAATCACGAGCGGCATGAGAATGCCCATTGCTCCCCAGCTGGACCCCGTCGAAAAGGCGGTCACTGCCGCAAGCACGAAGATCAACACCGGCACGATTCCCGGCGGGAGCGAGTCGCCCAGTACGGAAATAAGGTAATCGGCCGTATGAATTACCGTCGTAATTTCCGAGAGCGCCCAGGCCAATACCAGAATAACACATGCCAGCAACATGGACTTGACGCCGGCGAACCATGCGTTGACGGTCTCGGTCAGCGACAGCGTGCGGCGCCCGAGCGACAACGCCACTGCCGTAATAACGCCGAGCAATGATCCCCACATCAGCGCACCGTACGAATCCGCAGTCCCGATGATATCCCGTAAGGTATCGCCTTCCCCGGTCACATAGAGCCCGCCCAGTACCGACGCCACCAGTACGACTATCGGCAGCACGGCGTCCATGGCGCGGTATTTCGCACCGGCCTTGGGCGCCATGGCCGCAGATTCCCCCTCATCCTGAGCAATTTCGGCATCCGGAGAAGACACTTGCCCGGTTAGACGGGCTCTTTGTTCCGCGCGGTACATCGGGCCAAAATCCCGATCGGACGAGGCTACGCAGAACACGAAAAAAATGGCGAGGATCGGGTAAAAACTATACGGGATCGATTGCAGGAATACCGAATAGGCCGACTCGGCGAAGCCGTCGAGGTTCTCTATAGCCGCACCGATCAGACCGACCTCGTAGCCGATCCATGTGGTAACCAATGCGAGACAGGCGACGGGAGCTGCCGTGGAATCCACGATATACGCCAGCTTCTCGCGTGAAACCTGGAAGCGGTCCGTCACCGAACGCATCGTGTTGCCTACCACAAGCGTATTGGCGTAATCGTCGAAAAAGACAAGCAGGCCCAACACCCACGTAGCTACCTGCGCCTTGCGCGACGAACGGGTCCGGCGAACAATGCGTTCGACGATGTCCTGCATCCCGCCGTTGCGTGAAATGATGCCCACCATCCCGCCGATCATGAGCGAAAAAAGAATGATGGCGCCATGACCGGGATCGATCAGCGCGGCGAGCACATACACCTGAAACGTATCGAGAAGCCCCGCCCACAATGCAGTAAACCCCATCCCCTTCGCAACCCATGCACCCACCACAAGCCCCAGAAACAGGGCGGGAATGACCTGCCGCAGAATCAGCGCCGCGGCAATGGCGATCAGGGGAGGAATGATAGAAACCCATCCGGGAATGACATGCATTCCGGCCTGCGCGGCCACCTGCCCGTTGCGCAATAATTCGACCGACATGGAGCCTGTGGACGCCACTTCCGCATCGCGCAGATATACCTGCCCGTCCGGTGAAGCTTCCAGCGCCTGAAACGTTGCTTCCCCAATCCGTACCTGGAATACCGCCGCGGAATCGGCGTCTGCCCGAATGCCTTCCACACGCACGTCAAAGGCTTTGCCGCGAAGCATCAGGGAGGGCGCATCCAGAGAATACGTTTGCGCCTGTACGACGCCGGCCCAGCAAAACACCGCCAGGCACACCCATCCCCTTGCACAGAAAAGGCGTCGCAGTACCCCGGAAAAACAGATTCCCTTGTTTCGTTCGTTACCCACGGGATTGCCGTTTCCTGCTGCGTTTCTCCTCGATGCTGCGCTTGTGCGCTTCATAATTCTCGATCCAGGGCCGGCGCTTGAAATACCCGATCGTCATTTCCCGAACCTTGCCCGAAAGGAAAATCATTGCCAGCAGGTTCGGCAGAATCACGACGCCAAGGAACACATCGCCCAGTGTCCAGACCGTCGTCAGGGCCAGCGTAGCGCCTACGAAATGCATCGCTACAAAGACCGCCTTGTACGGGATGACTCCCTTTTCCCCAAACAGATAATAGGCGCAACGGTCGCCGTAATAACTCCATGCAATGGCGGTCGAAATAGCGAAAAGCAGCACGCATAGAATAACGATGTATCCGCCCCAATTCCCCAGTGGAGACAACCCCCGCTGAAAACCGAGTTGCGTCATCGGCGCACCGTTCTCGACAGCATTTCCGTACAGCACCGTATAAATATCCCCCTCCTTTCCGACGGCGTGTTGGTCGGCAGGTACGATAGCCCCGGTAAAAGGCTCGGTATGCGCCGCATCGACAAACAAGCGTTCAACAACCACATCGTGCCAGGCAGGTTGCGCCATGCCCGGACCCATCTGCGGCATCCCGTCAAGAATCAGGATTGGTTCCGGAGAATCGGCAGTGGAAAAAGCGCCTTCCTCATCCTGCTGTACATAGCCGATATCGCCCGACGCCAGATCCAGTTCCGTGGGCACCCGGTCATTCCATACACCGGTTATCAGGATGACCAGCGCCGTCATCGTACAAATGACAATGGTGTCGATGAACGGCTCGAGCAGGGCTACGACCCCTTCGGAAACAGGCTCGTCGGTCTTGGCCGCGGAGTGTGCAATGGGCGCCGATCCCTGCCCGGCCTCGTTCGAAAACAGCCCGCGGCGAACGCCCCACATGAGCGTAAGGAGAAACGCTCCCGTGCCGGTCCCGGCCACCCCGGCGCTCGGATTGAACGCCTCCCGGAAAATGAGCCCCAGTGCGCCGGGAAGCTGGTCTATGTTGATCAGAATGATCACGAGGGCGCCCAGTACATACACGGCGGCCATCGCGGGCGCAAGGATTCCGGTCACCCGACCGATACGGCTAATGCCCCCGAGAATGACCATGCCTATGACGGCTGCGGTCACAATACCCGTAATCCAGACGGCGACGCCAAACTCCGAGGCCATCACATCGGCCACGGTATTGGCCTGTACCGCGTTGCCGGTTAAAAAAGCGGTGACGCCAAGCAGTACGGCAAAAAAACCGGCAAGCGGCTTCCAGACCTTCCCCATTCCCCGCTCGATATAATACATCGGCCCCCCGGCTACCGTGCCCTGCCGGCGGGAAGCATCATCCGCGGGCACCATGTCCCGGTAATTCTGCGCCAGCGTAACTTCCGTGTATTTGGTCGCCATGCCGAGAAACGCGGTGACCCACATCCAGAAAATCGCCCCGGGACCGCCCCAGTGAATGGCGATGGCCACCCCGGCGATATTCCCAATGCCCACCGTAGCCGAAAGAGCTGTGGTAAGCGCCTGAAAATGGGACACGTCCCCGGGCTCGTCGGGATCGTCGTACTTGCCCGATGTGACGGCAAACCCGTGCCCGAGACGACGCACCTGAATGAACTGCAACCGAAGCGTCAGAAAAACGCCCGTGCCCAGAAGCAGGATGACGACGAGGGGAATCGTCTCGCCGCCGATAGAGGGACCGAATGACCATATGGCGCTTTCCAGTGCGGAAACGACCCGTTCAAAAAAATCCATAATCAAGCCTGCATAAAGGATAGGTAAACGAATGCCCTCTTCTTCACATCTTCCTGTGCAATTCCGAACATAACGGTCTGCGCGTCATGCATGATCCGGAGCAGGTATTTCGGAACCGGGTACGCATATCTACAGGGTTTCGGGGTCTACATCCACAATGTGTCTCCCCATAAAACCCAGTGTGCGGGCAGGAAATTGCTTGATCAGGCGATAATTGTGCGTAGCCATCAGCACCGTCATGCCCTGCCGGTGAAGCCCGACAATCAATTTGAGGATGTCGTCAGCGACGTTCGGATCCAGATTTCCGGTGGGTTCGTCGGCCAACAACATCAGCGGCTGGTTCACGATGGCCCGGGCAATCGAAACGCGCTGTTGTTCCCCTCCGGATAACTCGTGGGGAAAGTGCTTCTTCTTGTGACTCAGCCCCACCTGCGAAAGCACCTGCATAACGCGCTCCCTGACGGCTTTGCCCCGCTTGCCGATGACATACATGGCAAACGCAACATTCTCATAGACCGTACGATCGGGAAGCAATTGAAAGTCCTGAAACACCACGCCCAGCGAGCGGCGCAAATACGGGATTTTCGTATAACGCATCCGATCTGTCCGGTACTCGCCTATCTGCGCTACGCCCGCATCCGGAAACACATCCATGTACAACATCCGCAACAGGGTCGTTTTCCCGCTTCCGGTAGGACCGACCAAGTACGCCATTTCTCCCTGCCGGATCGTCAGGTCAAGGTGCTCGACCACGGTACGGCGATGGCCGTCGGGCAACACGTGCGAAAGCGATATGTCGGAAAGGTGGATCATGTGCGGTTCCTGCACCGCACTATATCGACGGCCAGACGGATGGCGCTCAGCATACTCTCCGAACGCGCCCTTCCTTGACCCGCAATATCGAATGCGGTTCCATGATCCGGGGATGTGCGCACGATCGGCAGGCCTGCGGTATAATTGACGCCGTGCTCGAAAGCAAGCGTTTTGAAAGGCGCAAGGCCCTGATCGTGGTACATGGCCAGCACGGCGTCGTACCGGCGCCAGGCGCCGGCCCCAAAGAAGCCGTCCGCAGGATACGGCCCGGAAACAAGCAACCCTCCAGCCCGGGCTTCATGGATAGCGGGGCCGACCGCCTCGGTTTCTTCCCGACCCAGCACCCCTCCCTCCCCGGCATGGGGATTGAGTCCCAGTACAGCGATTTCCGGGCTCCGTATGCCGAAATCGGCAT
>JANQSQ010000010.1 GCA_028283985.1 Rhodothermales bacterium
CCCAGTGGGGAATCCGTCCGGGCCCGTGGTCGTAACGGACAGCTTACCCACAGGGTGCTTCCAGCGACGCTCCACGATCTCCACATCGACGATCTTCCCGCCGTAGGTTTCGAGCAACTTCAACTGGGGCAGCCCGTCCCGGTTGTCGATGTAGGCGATCCACTCCCCGTCCGGCGACCAGCGGGGATGAAACGCGTCATGGATGAAAAACGTGAGTTTGTAGGGCTCGCCGCCCACGGTCGGCTGCACATAGAGGTTGTTGAACTGATCCGCAGCGCCCCGCGTGGACGAAAACACGAACCGTTTCCCGTCCATCGACACATCGGGTTGCGTACGATACAATGTTTGCTCCTGAAGCACGACAACACGGTCCGTAAACCCGTCTTCGCGAGCCGGTACGCGAAACACGTTCCCGCTGCCCAGCGCTACGTCGCGGTTCGACACCAGCAGCAACTCCTCGCCGGAAGGAAGCCATGCCGGGCTGGTATGGATGTCCTGCGGCCCGAAATAAAGCCGATCACGCCCGAAATCGTTGTCCCGGGTGACGGGAACAGCCTCGCCGGCCCACCGCCCTTCCGAGATCGGTCGGATATACACATTGAAATATCCTGCCGGCTCCGTCGAAACGTAGGCGATGCGGGTTCCGTCCGGGCTGAAGCGCGGATCCGCGAAAACATGCAGGCTCCGCTCGCCGAGCGGCTGCGTTTCCCCTGTCTCCGTATCCAGGATCTCGAGTCCTATCTCCGCGCCATGATCGTCGGCGGTGTAGACCAGCCAGCGCCCGTCCGGCGAATAGTTCGGGGACGAGTAATACTTCGGGCCGGCCACCAACTGGGTCGCTATGCCGGTGGAAATTTCCACGCTCCATACCGCTCCCTGCATGGCTACGGCGATGTGCTTCCCGTCGGGATGCCAGCTCGGATACCAGGGCGTGGAAGAGGGAGCAGGCGGAAGATAGAAGTTTTCCATGTACCCGCCGCCTGCGCGAGCTCCCGGATAGCCTCCGAAATAATGCGTGACAGGAAAAAAAGCGCCTTCGGATTGCGCCGACGCCGGCACGGGCCCAATCAGACTCCATAGTGCAGCGCCGGCAATGATACATACGCATGCCGCCGTACCTTTTCGAAGCAATAACGAAACCTTCATGCGCTGTACCATGGATTGCATCGTGGATACGGAGCTATTGGACCCATTCGGCGGCTTCTTCGACCGTCATATCCAAGTCCGCCGGATAGATGCCGGTCACATGGGTTCCGAAACCGTAAAACGTGGGGCGATACCGGCCGACATAGCCTACATCGGCTTCTTCCGGCGTCATGTCTTCCATGCCAAGCCCCCAGAATGTCGCATTGACCAGGAGGCGCCGGACCCCCTCGCTTTCCAGATCCACGGAGGCGCCCAGCGTCGTGGTGAAAACGCGTGAGGTGTTGCCTGTCTCCCCCGTCCAGTGACGGCGCCAGGCGATGGGCACGATGGACGTTCCGTATTCGGGCGGAGCATAGGGGTCCAGTCCCTTCAGGGTCAATCCGTAGAGCAGCACCTCCGTGCCCTCCGGCAATACCGTGAGCCCGTACACATCCGTATCCCCGTATACGTTGTCGCCGATCCCGTTCAGAATCGGATCGTCCTCGTAGAGATAGTTGATTACGCCGCGCGTCCCCTCCACGGCATGGCGTCCATGGTGATTGATCCAGGTTTCCCCGAGCACCTGCCTGCCCCAACCGCCTTCCCATCCGGGGACCTCGCTCCGCCAATCGTATCGCATGAACGGATGGTTCGCATCCTCGAAATGAAACGCGTGCGTAGACGTCCGAAGTCCGATGATCGGCTTGCCCGAATTGGTGAACGCCTCGATATGCCGCATCTGCCCTTCCGGGAGATCGCGAAAGCGCGTGAAAAAAATCATCAGATCCGCCTCCTCGAGCAGGTGCAACCCGGGAATGTTATGCAGTTCTTCCGGGTCGATCTCCCCGCTTTCCGGGTCTATGGCGTAAAGCGTCGTCGTTTTGAAACCATGCCGGAACGCGAGGATGCGGGCCAACTGGGTGAGCGCCTCTTCGGAGCGATATTCCTCGTCTCCGGTTACGAGCACGATGTGCTTGCCCTGCCCGGGCCCCTCGGCGCCTTCATACACGACCCAGGGCGTATCGTCCTGCGATTGCGCAGCCACGAATGCCGGAGCCGTTGCGGTAAGTGATACAGCCAGGGCAAAAAGCAAAAAGAATCGGGAAATCATAACGGAAAATGCTGTTCGATGATACGTTAATGCGACCTGTCTCGCAGAGTGGCTTATCCACACCATAGGATACTACGTAAGGAAGCGAACGAACGCAATACGGACTGCAGCAAGAGCACCGGAAACAAGAATCGGAAGCGGCTCGGCCTGTCGGACAAAATATAAGGCGTCGAGGGTAGATCGCCGCGGCCTTGCTCCCGGTTAATCTACGGAAGCCCCGGCGTCCGCCCTCGTTTTGGGGCGAACTGGCGGATAACTATTAGGGCCTGTTACCGCTTCACCTTTTCATTTCGTCAACGTCATCGCCCCCGTACGCGCCCGACCCGCCGCTTCGAGGCGGTAGAAATAAGTTCCGCCGGGAAGAGACGTTGCATCGAATACGGAGACGTGCTTTCCTGCATGCCGCGCGCCGTCGACGAGGATGGCTACCTCCCGCCCCAGCACGTCATACACGCTCAGGCGTACGTGACTGGATGCGGGCAAAGCGTATTCGATGGTCGTCGTATAGATGAAGGGGTTGGGATAGTTCGACATCAGCGTGGCGGCGCTCGGGAGTTCCTGGGCGGGTTCGCTTGATGTGATCGTAGCGGCGTCGTATTTGGCCACGAACATATTCAGGCCAGCGCCCCTTTGCTCCAGTTTTTCCGACCCCAGGTAAAGCGTTCCGGCGAATTTGCCCGTAACATAGAGATCGCCCGAAGGACCCACGGCTATGGCCGTGATATCTTGCGCTCCGGGTCCGGTTGCGTGCCCGACCCAGCGCAGATTGCCTTCCGCGTCGTAACGCGCTACGAAACCATCCGAACGGTCACCGGAGTTGACCAGTAGCATCTCTTCGATCTGGAGCACGGAACTGTAGAAACCGCCACCGACATAGATGTGTCCTTGGGCATCCGCTGTTATATCGGAAATATGCTCGTCGGATTCGCCAGCGATTTGCCGGGCCCATAGAATATCGCCGTCCGGGGCGTGCTTGGTCAGAAATGCGCCGTTGCCTCCGGGTTCCGTAAAGGTAGCGTTGCCTAATATGATCGGGTCGGGATAGGAATCGCCGCTACCCCGATCATAATAAGTGGCCCAAGCGACGAAGAAATTTCCCTCGGCGTCAACGGTAATATTCTGAATAGAGGGCGACAGGAAAATACTGCCTGCATAGTGCTGAGATTCTTCCTGGATACCGAGGTCGGTAAAGGTGCGAACCCAACGAAGATCGCCAGTAGCATCAAAGCTTACGAGAGCGCGCACCTCGTCCTCGTCCGGAAGAATCACCTCGCCAGATTGACCTTCTCCAAACACAGCACCTTCGCCGAAGCAACCGCTGAGATATGTATTTCCATGGCCGTCAATGGTAAAAACGCCACGTTGCAGATAATCTCGACAATCAGGCATAATTGTGTCGAAGCCAAATCCTCCAACGCGTTGACTCCACCGTAGCGTGCCTTCAGACGTATAGCTGACCAAAAAAACATCGTGAAGGTGGTCCGCCGAAAAGGTAGCAAGCGTGTCAGACCCAAAAAAGAGCGTGTCGACATACATGCCAGCAGCATAGATGTTGCCAGCATCATCAAGGCCGATACCCATAATATTGCTGCGCCAATTCGATGCACCTCGATAGTAGCGATCTCCGAGCAGAATGGTTCGTATGGATTGAGCGCTTGGGGTATAGACACCAATGCCGATACCTGCAGCGGTGAGTTGTCTGGAATCAATAACAAGGGGTGAACCCTCGCTCGTATAGATGCGATCATTTCCAACAGCTACGGCATATATCTCTTCAGCGTGATGCACCCTTTCTTTCAAATCTCCTTCCCGCACCCAGCGCTGCATTCCATCTTTGTCATACTTAGCAAACATCCACCCGCCCGCCACATATACTTCTCCATCTTTGCCTGCGCCAATATCTCTGATCTGGTCTAAGTTTGTCACTTCCCGAACCCAAGCCGGCGTCGTGGAAGACAGCGACAAATCATGAGACTGCCCCTTTGCGCCTAAGGGAACGAGCAGACCCGTCAACGCCGCTGCCATAATACTCGCTGTATGTCTCATAAGGCCCTCCATGTTCTTGTACGGAAAAATCCTGGTCACTTCATGAGCAGCACGGACTTCGTGAACGTTTTTTCAGCGTGAGTATTCGGACAAGCGGCCTTCGCTGAGATCCCTTTACTTCATCAACGTCATCAGCCCCGTACGCGCCTGACCCGAGGCTTCGAGGCAGTAGAGATAGGTTCCGCTGGGGAGAGACGTTGCATCGAATACGGCGACGTGCTTTCCTGCATGCCGCGCGCCGTCGACAAGAACGGCTACTTCCCGCCCCAGCACGTCGTATACGCTCAGACGTACTTGACCGGATGCGGGCACAGCGTATTCGAGGGTCGTCGTATGGGTGAAGGGATTGGGGTAGTTCGACGTCAGCGTGGCGGCGTCCGGGAGTTCAGAAGCGGGTTC
>JANQSQ010000011.1 GCA_028283985.1 Rhodothermales bacterium
TCCGTATCGAACCACGACGCCCGAAGTTGCTTCTCATGAAACCGCCGGATATTGTCCGCAGCTTCGACAAGAATACCGCGCAGCGCATCGTCCAAACGGGCATGGGCTTCGGCAAGACGATCAAGATCCACGCGCAACGAGGCGGGGCGCACCCCATCGAACCGTTCCGTATAATCGAGGACCGCCGCATCGCCCCCCGAACGGACTTCCTCCACGATACGACGCACCGCCTCGTCGATCCGGTCGCCGAACAGGGCGCTGCGACCGAAAAGGCGCTCCAGTTTTTCCCGGCGCTCGCAAAAAGGTACGACAGGAAGCATGATGAGAAGAGAAAGGTTGCGTAAGAACTCAGCGCGCGGCGGCCGAACAGTGCCGCCCTGCCGGCCCCCGTGCCCGTAACGGCAAAAGCCCTGCCGGTTCGAGCGACAGGGCTTTCCATGCAAGACCGTCTCCGCCCGTATTAGCGACGGTTCGGGCCTTCCGAGGAATGCTCCCTGTCGTTGATGCTGGTAAGCTCCGGCAGATTACGGAATTCGTATCCCGGGAGCCGCTCGTCGACCACATGCTTCACGACATCGTGCAGCGCCGTGATGAACTTGCCGAAATCCTCCTTGTAGAGGAAAATCTTATGCTTTTCGTGCCGGGTTTCCGAAACGCGTTTACTCTCCGTAATGGTTACGAAGAAATCCTCGCCCGACCGGGTTGTCTTGACATCGAAGTAATAGGTTCGTTTCCCTGCGGGGACGCGCCTCGAATAGATTTCATCGCGGTGCGAATACATATCCATCTGGCCGTCCTGTCCAATCAGCTCTTCGTTCGTCACGTGCTCGGCGTACGTTTGTTTATAGGGTATCGATGGTGATCAAAGGGGCCGATGGCGCAACATACACGCAACACCCCTGCATACGGCATCCGCCTTACGGGGAAATCCGACCGCAAAATATAACGAACCTGTGAACCCGGAGGCAATTTTTTGTGTTCCCGCGCCCGGCATGGCTACGCTTGCCGATCCGTTTCACGCGCCAGATCGAACACCACGCGGCGCGCCAGATCGAAGGGATAGCCCCGGCGCACGAGATAATCGCAGACCTTCTTTTTTCGCTTCATGGGATCCGGCTCTCCCGACAGCCGCTCCCACCAGGTTCTCCCCACCTCGGCCGCGCGATCCGCAAGGGCGTCCTGCTCAACGAACACGGCGTCCAGCGCAGCCTCCAGCACGGCAGGCGCCACACCCTTCCGCAGCAGATCG
>JANQSQ010000019.1 GCA_028283985.1 Rhodothermales bacterium
CCGGCCACGGTGCCTTCAAGGATTTTAAGCAAGGCCTGTTGTACGCCTTCTCCGGACACGTCGCGCGTAATGGAAGCATTGTCGCTTTTCCGCGCAATCTTATCGATCTCGTCAATGTAGATGATCCCCTGTTCGGCGCGTTCGACATTAAAATCGGAAGCGTGCAGAAGGTGGGTCAGAATGCTTTCGACATCTTCGCCGACATAGCCGGCTTCCGTCAGCGCCGTGGCGTCCGAAATGGAAAAAGGCACATCCAGAATGCGCGCCAGCGATCGGGCAAGCAGTGTTTTGCCGACCCCGGTGGGACCGACCAGCAGCACGTTGGATTTTTCCAGTTCCACATGGTCGTACTCGTGCACATACCGGTCCGTGTCTATCCGCTTGTAGTGGTTGTAGACCGCGACGGACAAAGCTTTCTTCGCGTACTCCTGCCCGATTACGTATTCGTCGAGCGCTGCCTTGATTTCACGCGGGGCAAGCAGGCGCGGCTTGACGGGCGATGTCCGGGAAGACGTCTGCGCCTCCGGAACGCTGCTGATCACGCTCGCCGCTTCGCCGATGCACCGGTCGCATATATATACGCCCGGTTCCCGAGCCTGAACCATGGACGCGGCGCTATCCACCGATTGCCCGCAGAAAGAACACTGGATGATGTTATGTCTGGTACTCATACAGGAAGAGAATGTATGCGTGTATGAGGAAGCGCCGGACCCCCGCCAGCCTGCTCTCGCTGCTTGTCTTTCGCTGTTTAATTAGACAGTGTACGCAAAACCTGCGTACACGCATAAGGATACTCTGATTAAGCCCGCGAAGTTCAGAGGCTGACAGAGATACGCTGGCAAGGAATGACGAAGCAATGTGGCAGGCCCCACATAATGAGGAATGACACGGTCAGCGTATCTCTGTCAGCCTCCCGAAGGGCGTGAAGCGCTGAGCGAAGCGGTTTTGATCAGAGTATCCTTTAAGTACGAATAAGGTAAGAGTTCCTGTGCAGCGATGCTGTCAAAAGAAGGATACTACCCCCATATCGGCCAGTGCACGCCGAAACGGAAACGGCCCGCGGGAAGCGGGTACACGGGCACAAGCATGGTCCCTTCGACCAACGATGCGCCTGCCGGTACATAATCGTACACGAAAAAAAGACGGGCCGTGCGCACACGTATTTCCGCCACGATATTGCCCGTGTTCGAGGCGCCGAGCAGGAGAGAAGACGCCTCCGGCACGGCAAGCAACCCGGTGGGCGCGTGCAGCGATCGACTGTGGAAAGCGGACCATGCCACGCCTTCCGCATACAGATCGAAGCGCAGATCGCCCTGGAAAAGCGCATACCGCACGCCAAG
>JANQSQ010000029.1 GCA_028283985.1 Rhodothermales bacterium
CGTCATGCCTGCGAGCTCGTGCTGAACGGGCGGATCGGCACATTGCGCACGGTGCGGTGCGGCCTGCCGTCGGGACAGCCGGACTTAGGCCAAACCGGCGATCGGAAAGAGCCCGAGCCGGTGCCCGAAGGCTTCAACTACGATTTGTGGCTTGGCCCCGCTCCGGAAGCGGAATACAGCCCTGCCCGTTGCCATGTGAATTTCCGCTGGATCCTTGATTACTCCGGCGGGCAGGTGACGGACTGGGGCGGGCACCATCCCGACATCGCGCAATGGGGCATGGGAACGGCCCGGACCGGCCCGATAGCCATCCGCAATGCCAGGGGTACCTTCCCGGAGAACGATTTGTGGAATACCGCCACCGACTTTTACTTCGAGGCCGAATACGCCAATGGGGTGACCATGGTCATCACCAGTGACGAAGAGAGGGGCGTTCGTTTCGAAGGAGACGACGGATGGATATTCGTTTCTCGCGGGCGCCACGAGGTGTCCGATCCGGCCATCTGGAGCACTATACTGAGCGATCAGGATACCCGCCTTTACCATAGCGACGATCATCGCCAGGACTTCATCGATAGCGTGATCACCGGCACCGAACCGGTGGCGCCGATCGAGGAGGCGCACCGCTCGATTACCATTGCCCACCTCGGCAATATCTCCATGCTGTTGGGCCGTGATCTGAGATGGGATCCGGACCGGGAAGTGGTGCTCGACGACGCCTCGGCCAACGAGATGCTCGGACGGCCCATGCGTGAGCCCTGGACGCTCTAAGAGGCTAACAGACCCTAAAAAAGAAAGGAGGGCCAGGCATGTCGGGGCTCCAGTCCGTATGCAAGGCCCTCCTTCGCGGCACACACCATCGGCGGAGGTAGGACCGAAGGGTGTGTTTTCGTGCACAGCCGCCCATGTTTCGCCGGCGGGTTACGTGCATAGCTTCATTTCAAGCAAATTTCCTGCCACATGCATTTCCTACGGGAGATGGGTTGTGCATGTTACGCTGCGCCCGCCCTTTCTTCAGCGATACCCATTGTGTCCGGACGCATGTGATTCCGGAGATGACGGCCCGGATCGTGCATGGTGTACATTGTGAGGTATACATTGTGCAATAACGGATTATACGATGATTTATTCCGGGCATTTTCTTTTTTTCAGGTGGAGCAGGTTATTTATTCACAATCGTGCGTAAAAGGCCTATAGCACTTGCAAAACGGTTTTAGAACCGTTTTATTGTTCGATGGATGTGCTGGCGGCACACTGGTAACATGACGCGGACTGTAGGGGCGTCCCGGTCCGAATTCTTTTTTCCTGATCCGTCTTTGCAGATTGCGCTGCTGATATGTATCTGAGCAAACTCGAATTGCATGGCTTCAAAAGCTTCGCGGATCGTACCGTGCTGCATTTCGATGCGGGCATTACGGCCATCGTAGGTCCTAACGGATGTGGC
Organism: Rhodothermales bacterium; assembly: GCA_028283985.1. GTDB lineage: Bacteria > Bacteroidota > Rhodothermia > Rhodothermales > VXPQ01 > VXPQ01. The sequence continues at coordinate 1,445 of JANQSQ010000029.1, forward strand.
AAGTCAAATATTGTGGACGCCGTGCGCTGGGTGATTGGCGAGCAGCGAACCCGCATTCTCCGTTCCGACAAGATGGAGAATGTAATTTTCAACGGAGCGTCGAAGCGCAAGTCGTTGGGCATGTCCGAAGTGCTTCTGACGATCGAAAACAACCGGGATATTCTTCCTGCCCGGTACGATGAGGTGCAATTGGGGCGCCGTCTCTACCGATCCGGCGATTCCGAGTATGCCATGAACAGCGTAACGTGTCGCCTTCGGGACATTATGGATCTTTTCATGGACACCGGTATGGGCGCCGGTGCGTATTCGGTCATCGAGCTCAAGATGATCGACGAGATTTTGTCCGAGAATACCGATGACCGGCGGCGTATGTTCGAGGAAGCCGCCGGCATCACGAAATACAAGGTGCGGCGGCGCCAAACGCTCGGAAGACTGGACGCGACCCGGAACGACCTCGAGCGGATCCGGGATCTTACGGACGAAATTGCCAAGCAGGTTCGGAGCCTCAAGCGGCAGGCCGGACAGGCGGAGCGCTACAAGAAGGCCCGAAGCCGCCTCCGTGAGCTCGAATTGGTCCTCGCCTGCATCGAATATGCGCGCCTTGCCGAAGAACAAGGCAGGCTCCATGACGAAACGACGGGTCTGAACGAGCAAACGACGCATGCAACCAAAGAGGAAACCGATCAGGCGGATGCGCTGAACGCGCTTCGGGAAAAACTGCTTGGCTGCGAGAAGCGCCTTGATGCGGAACGCACCGACCTGTATGCGCACATCGACAAACGACGCGAACTGGAAACGGAGCGGCGTCTTTTGGAAGCGCGGTTGGAGTCCGCGCACGGCGAACGGCAACGCATGCAGGAGGAGCAGGAAACCGCTGCCATGCGCCGCGTTGATCTGACGCAGGAGATTGCAGAGGTGGAAACTTCGTTGAAGGAAGCCGAACCTGCTCTGTACGAGGCGGAGAAACGACTCGCTGCTGCGGAACGTGATCGCGACACGCGCCGTGTCGCCAGCGAGGAGAAACAACAGGCGTTGCTGCACCTTCGCGCAGAGGAACGTGCGCACGAGGAAAAACATGCCTCGCAACGTGGTCAACTCGACAAAATCGTCGGTCAGCGGGATCTG
>JANQSQ010000047.1 GCA_028283985.1 Rhodothermales bacterium
GCGCGGCGAGGAGGTCGTGCTCTCGGTCCCCGACGGTCGGAGCGCTACGATACTCATCAACGCCACCCCGATCCACTCCGCCGAAGGCGCGACCGAGTCGATGGTCGTCACCATACAGGACCTGGCGCCCATCGAGGAACTGAACCGGTTGCGGGCCGAGTTCCTGGGCATGGTGAGCCACGAGCTGCGCGCACCGCTCTTCGCCATCAAAGGTACGGCAACGACCGTGCTGAAGGCCTCCCGGGTTCTGGACCGGACCGAGGTGCGGCAGTTCTTCCGGATCATCGATGAGCAGGCCGATCATATGGATAACCTGATCAGCGACCTGCTGGATGCGGGGCGTATCGACTCCGGCACGCTGTCGATCGACCCCGAGCCGGTGAAGGCGATCGCGCTGGTCGATCAGGCCCGGACCACATTCCTGAGCGGCGGAGGCAGACAGGCCATCCGCATCGATCTGCCGCCGGACCTGCCCCGTGTGATGGCCGACAGGCAGCGCATCGTTCAGGTGCTGAACAACCTCTTCTCCAACGCGTCCCGGTATGCTCCCGAGTCGTCCGCCATCCATGTCGGCGCGGTGCGCGACGGCGCCCATGTCGCCATTTCGGTAACGGACGAAGGCGAGGGCGTGCCATCCGAGCAGTTGCCGCATCTGTTTCGGAAGTATACCGACGTCGGCGGGAAGAAGCAGTCGCGCGGCGTCGGCCTGGGCCTGTCCATCTGCAAAGGTCTTGTGGAGGCCCACGGGGGCCGCATCCGGGCCGAGAGCGCCGGGCCGGGACAAGGCACGCGGTTTATTTTCACAATTCCTCTGTTCGAGGAGGTCGGAACCGATGCGATGGAGGTCCCGACGCATACGTCGTCCCGAACGCTGCGCGCCGATCGGCAGAAGCCGCTTGTACTCGTGGTGGACGACGATCCCCAGGTATTGGGGTATATACGCGGGATCCTCAACGACGCCGGTTTTAGCCCGCTCATGACCGGCGATCCGAAAGAGGTGTCCGGTCTCGTCCGGCAGCACCAGCCCGATCTGGTGCTGCTGGACCTGCTGCTGCCCGGTGCAGACGGCATAGAGCTGATGCAAAACGTTACGGCGCTGGCTGATCGGCCAGTCATCTTTTTGTCCGCATACGGCCGGGACGAAACGATTGCAAAGGCCCTGGGGGTCGGAGCGGTCGATTACATCGTCAAGCCGTTTTCGCCTACGGAACTGGTGGCCAGGATCCGGACGGCGCTGCGTAAGAATGACTTGCCCCCCGAAACATACCGGTCAGGAGACCTCGTGATCAACTACGAGGAACGCCGGGTGACCGTCGACGGAAATACGGTGCGGCTTACCGCCACCGAGTACGATTTGCTCCACGTCCTTTCAGCCAACGCCGGTCGGGTAGCCACCTACGAAAACCTGCTGGGTAGCGTATGGCGGTTGCCCGATTCCTGCGACACGTATCTGGTGCGGGCTTTCGTGGGGAAACTGCGCCGCAAGCTGGGCGACGATGCGAACAACCCAAGGTACATCTTCACCGAGCCGCGGGTGGGCTACCGTATGGATAGGCCCGACGACGTGTCGTAAAGCGTGTAAAACGACAGTGCCGAACGACAAAAACCCGGGCCAGAGGAGCGGGCACAGACGCCTGGCCATCCCTTGAGCGAGGTCGGATAGTCGTAGCCGATTTGCAGCATATCCACAGAATCGGGGCCGGATTCCGCTCGGCGTAGAAGCGCTCGACGTCGGCGGCTGATTGCATATTCTCCTAAATCCGCCCGGCAGCATTGATCTTTGTGTTTTCGATGATATAAACTTTATAAAACACCTGCATAATGTGAATATGCCTCCGGGAACTCACCAGACGTATTTCTCCCTCTCATGGACGGCTCTTCTGTTCGGTGGAATAAAACGGTAAACACCGTGGAGAAATGGGGCATGCGTTCGGGACCTGCTCGCCGCTTTGGAGCCATAGCCGGACGCATGGCGCGCATATTCGCCGTTGCGTTGCCGGTCTGTGCGTCTTCGGCACACGCTCAGGTCATTGAGGAAGGCGGGTTTCCGGTAAAGGGCGCGGCTGTTTCCGGTGCGTCTTTCTCGTTGTCCTGCCCGCCCCGTCTCTATGTCCAGGCAGGTGAATCCATTTCGTTGTCGTGTGCTGCGGCAGGCGTATCCGAAGAGGGCGGCGTTCACTACGAGTGGCTCTCGCTCTCGGACATGGGGCTTCATCTTCTGAGCGATGAGCAGTCGCGCGCTCCATTGTTCACCGCGCCTGTATCGGGTGCGAGTGAGGAATACGCATACCGGTTGACGGCGACAGGGCCGGGCGTGTATGCTTCCGCCCCGGTGACGGTCACGGTGGAGGGCGTTTCGGGGGAAACGGTCAGAGGGCCCGGTTTGCAGGAGGAATGCGATCCGTTGACGATTCCTGACGAACCCGGGCAAGGCTGTGCGCCTTGGGAGAGGGAGCCGGCTCCGTTCGGATTCGGTTTTGAGGAGGAAGAAGGATTTCTTTTTCCGGAATCGCCCGGTCCGCCTGATCGCGGCAGCGGGTTCGATAGCCAGGCGCCTCCTCGTCTGGATTGTCCTGCGGCGGTGTTTCTGGAGGAACTGGAGACGGGAC
>JANQSQ010000049.1 GCA_028283985.1 Rhodothermales bacterium
AAGAACTGGAGCCATGAGGGAGGTATCGCCACGCCGTTCATCGCCCGGTGGCCCGAGCGGATCGGGGCGGGCGGAATTACCCCTGAGATCGCTCACCTTATCGATGTGATGGCGACCGCCGTAGACGCCGCCGATGCCGAATACCCGGGAACCTGGCGTAACGAACGCATTCACCCCCTTGAGGGAAAATCCCTGGTGCCTGTCTTCGAGCAGGGGATGCGGGAAGGGCACGACGCCCTGTTCTTCGAATGGAACGCCGGAAAAGCCGTGCGCAGCGGCCGGTGGAAACTCGTCGATGCGCGGGGACCGGATACGCACTGGGAGTTATACGATATGGAGACGGACCGCACGGAAACCCGCAATCTGGCGGCGATTCATCCGGAGCGGGTGGACACCCTGGCGGCGATGTGGGAAGCCTGGGCGGAGCGAGTGGGCGTGACACACTAACCGGTACAAGAGATGACCAACCCCCTGAAAATCATGAAGCATATGTCCCGCCTGGCGCTCTTGCCGGCCCTGTTATGCCTGCCGGCGTTTTTCACGCATGCGGACGCCCTCGGACAAGCGCCGGACGCGCCCCCGAACATCATCGTGCTGTTCGCCGACGATCTGGGATACGGAGACCTGAGCAGTTACGGGAATCCGACCATCCGCACGCCGCAGCTCGACCGCATGGCCGACGAAGGGATTCGCCTGACCTCCTTCTATGTGACCGCGGCGGTCTGCACGCCGTCGCGGGGCGGCCTGCTCACGGGCCGCTACCCGATCCGCCACCTTCCGCATAATCTCGGGCCGGACTCGAGAAACGGGTTGCCGCTCGAGGAAACGCTGATCGGGGAACCGTTGCAGGAACACGGGTACCAGACCATGATGGTCGGGAAATGGCACCTCGGACATGCAGAGGACGCCTACATGCCTGTCTCGCGGGGCTTCGATCATTACTACGGCCTGCGCTACAGCAACGACATGATCCGCCCGTGGGTGCAGACCGACGTGCCGCTGTATATGTTCAGGGACCTGGAGCCGATCCGCGAACCCCTGAACCAGGATACGCTGACCGTGACGTACACGAAGGAAGCCATCCGCTTCATCGAGGAAGCGGGGCCGGAGCCTTTCTTCCTGTATCTGGCGTACGGGATGCCGCATGTGCCCGTGTACGCGGCCCCCCACCGGGACGGGCGGTCCCGAAAGGGGCTGTACGGAGACGTAATCGAAACCATCGACTGGAGCGTGGGAGAGATTCTGGCTACGCTCAAGGCCCAGGGGCTGGACAAGCGCACCCTGGTCATCTTCACCAGCGACAACGGTCCGTGGCAGGCCATGCCGGACCGCATGTTCCAGACCGATATGATGCCGCTGCACGAGCCCGTCAAGCCGTGGCACAGCGGATCGGCGGGGCCTTTGCGCGGATACAAGGGCACCACGTTCGAGGGCGGCTTCCGGGTGCCGTTCATTGCCCGCTGGCCGGGGCGGATACCGGCCGGGCGCGTCTCCGCGGACATGCTGGCCTCGCTTGATATCTTCCCGACCCTGCTGGATGCGGCGGGCATTGCGCGGCCGGATAATCTGGACGGAACCAGTGCGCTGCCCTTCCTGACGACGCGGGCCGTTTCGTCTCCAAGGGAAGTCTTCTATTATTACCTTGGGGCCCGGATCGAAGGCGTGCGGGAAGGACCCTGGAAACTACGGATTTCGGGGCTGCCCGAAGGAGCAACGGGAGAGCCCGCGCTGTATCATCTGGACGAGGATCCCGAGGAGAAATACAACCGGGCGGATATGTATCCGGACCTCGTAGCCCGCCTGCAGGCCGCCATGGAAGCGTTCGATGCGGAAGCGAGGCGGTGAGTTCTTGCAACCGGAGGACGGCATGTCATCCGGGGGGCTTCCGTTTCAACGATTCGCCTTCCGCAGCAACGGCCTTCGTCTCCTGGACGAAATCCGGTTGAATAGAACTTCGGGAGGGCTACGCCGAATGGGTTGCCCGATATATCTTCGGAGAACAGCCCACTTCCTGGGAAAACGCCTTGGAGAAAGCGGAAAGCGAGTTGTATCCAATCATCAGGGCAATGCCTCCTATCTTCACGGAAGAATGGGAAAGCAGATATTTTGCCATGACCAGTCGATGCCATCGGATATATTCCGTCACACGCATACGTGTGAAGTAGTTGAATTTCTGCGTATACGTCTTGTCCGAAATATCTAATTCATCCTTGATCCAGTTTACATTGAGATTGAAATCGAACGGATTATCGTTTATCAGTGCAATTATCTCTCGCACATCTCTGAGCCATGTACGATCAGGATCTGGCAATACGGAGCGGTATGAATCGAGGATCTTTTCCGCATTAGGAAATTGTCCGTTTTCTCCCGTTGGGCAGGGAGGTAAATTTTCGAGAAAGTGTTTTACCCTCTCCTTCAGGATGAACATCCACAAACGATCATATGCTTCCTGCTTGAACCGGTTTCGAAGCGTCTCGGCGGATATGTCCAACAGGTTGGCAACATCGTCAGGATCGTCGATTATCTGTATGTCCCGACGAATACGGTTCTTGATTTCCGAGATACTCATCGGTAAGGGCTCAAAGAATGGGAATTACGTACAAAAGTTGCCAAGCCTCCGTTTGCTCCTTCGGCGTTGGTCGCCACTTCACCCGTCCTGGCCTGACCGCGTTCGCTACCGCCATAGGGTTGACCCAGTTTTCATCATACGATTATACACATATTTTTGTGTTCATTTCGTGACTATTTGGTGTTTGTCAGTGTTTTTTCGTGACCTTTTGTTGCATTTTTAATGAAAAACCACGCTCCATGCAACTACACGCCATGTTGGACAGCGAACGACTACGAGGTCCTTTGGCTACCTTTGTATAACGATGCCGGGAAATTAATAAATAGGGACCTGCTAGGTGCCAAGCATCTCATCGCAATAAAATTCTCCGGCTACACGATCTTCATAGTTGTCAACGGTACTGACGTAAACAGCCACCCTACAGAGCCATCTCAAAAACCTTCTCCAAGGTCCCTCCTGTTCGACATAGACACTACTGTTCGAAATCGAAAAGGCGACACTGGAAGAAACTGAGAAATTGACAGTCTCTGCCAGCATCATATCAGTCTTGGAGGGTACCACGGGCAGGAATACAGAATCTTCAGGAATATCCGGAGCGTTATCGAAGAAGGCCGCCAAAGAGGAAGCAAAGCAACTCGAAGTATCCGAATTCTCAGCCTGCGCAGGGGCCGAGCCGAAAAGCACGACGACCAGAGAACAGACGAGCAACAAATCAGGGATGAAGAAAAGACGTTTCATGGTGGTAAGAAGATGATGAACAGGAGCCAGACTAAAGCGAGGCGAGGCCACGCGCAAACAGGCTACCACATGAATCCATATTCTATTTTTCAAAAATCTTGAAAAAATGCTTGAATAATCGGATGATTCCCAAACAGGCAGTACCACCACCTACTGCGAGGAATTCTCCGTCAGTAAGAAGACGAGATCATCCCACAACTATCCCTGCTTCGCAACCTTACGTCCAAGTTCCAGCAAGGAACAGCTTCGCCGATGGATGGAACCTGAAGGAGGCACGCCTCACAAAGTGCTCTTAGAACCGCTGGCTGTCGGGCTCACCGAGGAACAGTCAAAAGCGGTTTAAAGTGCTCATGTTGAAGTAGCCTCAATCCTTCGTAAAGGAGGCAAGGTCATCCAGAAGTGGACGATAGAGCATCGAGACGCACGCCCAGTCGCGTTCATAATTTCCAGAGTCGGCATATTTCTTTCTGGCCGCAGGAGGATAGCTGCCTTCCTCATATAGCGTAAGCACTTTTGAGGCTGCACCGTGCGCTACCGAAGCAACGGAATCGATACGAGCATCGGGCCAATGCCCCCGTAAAAGAGGAAGTGCCTTCGGAATAAAGTCAATTCCCAAACCTTCTTCTTTCATAAGATAGTCAACATAAGATCCGATCCGTTCCTGATTAGACGATTTGTAATTTTCAATAAGTCGGGGCAGGAGGTGTAAATAAAATCTCAATACCTCTTTATGATTCTGAGGACTGAAATCATCATTACCAAGAATTTCCTGAATAGCCTTGTCAATGCGTTCAGGAGAATCTCCAGCTTCAATCATAAAATCTATATCTGTAGAAAGTCGGGCAAGTTTTCTTCTATCAAATGGATTCATTCGCATAGTCGAAGTTGGATAGGTAGCATAATAAATCTGTAAATCAGGTCGATACTGAATACCCGGATAAGGATTACAATCGACTTCATATTGTGCAAAAAGCACCTCGGCCGGCGAAGAAATCAGAGCGATGGGGAAAAACAGGGAGGATAGTAAAAAGCGCTTCATGACGGTTGAAAAGCAAAAACGAGGAAGCCGGCTAAAGAACGGTTAGGGGCACTAACGAGACAGCTTCAGTCCTCCATAAATGAGGCAAGTTCATCCAGAAATGGACGATACAGCATCGAGACACACGCCCAGTCACGTTCATAATTCCCAGAGTCGGCATAATCCTTGCTAGTCGCAGGAGGATAGCTGCCTTCCCCATACAGCCTAAGCATCTTCGAAGCTGCAGCATGTGCTACCGAAGCAACGGAATCGATACGAGCATCAGACCAATAACCCTGCAAAAGGGGAAGCGCCTTGGCAATAAAGTCAATCCCCAAACCTTCCTCTTTCATCAGATAGTCAATATAAGATCCGATCCGATCCTGATTAGACGGTTGATAATCTTCAATAATCTGAGGTAATAAATCTCTCAAATAAAATCCTAACGTTTTACTATGGTTAAAGGGGATAAAATCATCATTACCAAGAATTTCCTGAATAGCTTCATCAATGAGTTCAAGAGGAGCTTTATCTTCAATCATAATGCCTATATTCATAGACAGTCTGGAAAGTTTTCTTGCCGAAATTAAACCCATTCGAGTAGTTGGATATGTAGCACGATAAATCTGTAAATCCGGTCGATATTGAATATCTCTATAAGGATCACAATCAATCTCGTCTTGTGCGAAAAGGACCCCAACGGGCAAAGAAGCTCCCAGGATCAAAGAAAACAGCGAAGACAGGAAAAAGCGCTTCATGATGGTTGAAAAAGCAAAAACGAGGAAGCCGGTCAAGCGAGGTTAGGGACGCCCACGAATATGCAACGTGGGCATCCCTACAGATTAGCAAATCAAAGGAAAGGTATCAACCCCATCGATCCTCACATCCCTGATATCTCTCTTCCTCACCTGCATCCGATCCAGAGAGCCAACCGCTGACATCAGTCGCTCCTTTACAGAGCCAGCGCATGGCCTTCTTAAACCAACGCCAACGCTCCTGCTCAGCATCGACACGTGTCGATGCTGATAAGTTGGCAGTCTTCGCTATTGTCAAGTCCGCCTCCGAGGATATCGCGGGCAGGAACACGGGAGTTTCAGGAACTTCGGGAGCCAGATCGAAGAAGGCCGCCACAGAGGAGGCAAAGCACTTTGAAGAATTCTCAGCCTGCGCAGGGGCCGAACCGAAAAGCACGACCGCCAGAGAACAGACGAGAAATACACGATGGATTAAGGAAAAACGTTTCATGGCAGCAAGTAGGTGATGAATAGGAGCCAAACGAAAGCGAGGTCGAAACCACGCGCAGGCACGTTACAAAACGAATCCGCACCAAGCTTTTCCAAAACCTTGAAAAAGTGCTTGAATAATCGATTGTCTCAAAACGAACCAGACCACAGTCCCGTCCAAGGGCAAAGGCATCCCCAGGGCAAGCCGTGGACCATGCAGTAACCCCTACTACCCCAAGCACGGCTCCTGAACAATACGCCTCACCATCCCTATCCCCCTCTCACAACTCCACTCCGAACCCCAGCACCATGCGCGAACCCGGAATATCCCCGAAATCCCCGAGGCGGCGGGTGATGTCCATGCGGAGCGGCGCGCCGCCGATCCGGTCCGGCGCAAACCTCGGAAATAGTTACCCTTGCAACTTTGGTATATAATGTCCTAATCTTTCCGGCCCCCGATCCGTACTCCAAACTATCCGGGAAGAGGTGGTTCGGTTTGATTGGACAGAATTCGTCGGAAATTAAGGTGTACTGTTGCGACCTTGTTCCAATGCAATCAACCATACGAAACCCATGCCGA
>JANQSQ010000051.1 GCA_028283985.1 Rhodothermales bacterium
TCGGCATGGGTTTCGTATGGTTGATTGCATTGGAACAAGGTCGCAACAGTACACCTTAATTTCCGACGAATTCTGTCCAATCAAACCGAACCACCTCTACCTTCGCAGTGCTTCCGCTGATAGTAATGCTATTCCCATACTGCCAATCATACTTAAAGGTGGTATTACCTTGCGCAAAAGCAGACGAAGCGTCCAGGAGACAGACAAAAACGAGAGCGCCCAGCGAGAAAAGAAAATACTTCATCAAAGATACAGGAAAGACGAAACGAAGCCCAGCCGAAGCGAAGCACTGAATCCCCAACCTAACCGAAAACCCGGACACTGTCAAAGATTTTCGGCGCCGTGAGGCTCGCCCGTGCAACCATCTCCTTTTATTTCCGTATCGCGCAAAAGGGACAGTGGTTCAAAATGGACCCGTAGTCGAGCAGCAAGCGGCATATCTCGCTATTCGACCCGTCAAAAATACTTCGAACAACCCATCTTCACCCTCTCATGCTTGCGACGGCGCGTATTCTGTGTTTTTTCATACTGGGATTTACAGCGATGACTTGTCTGGCCCCCGCAGGCTGGAGCCAGACGCACGCCCGCGCGCAGGGCGCTTCCGCGGAGGACTCCGCGAGGATACAGGTCGTCACTGCAACAGCGACGGCGGAAACCATACAGATAGACGGCCGCCTGGACGAATCGGCATGGGATCAGGGGGTAATCGCCGATAAATTTTTCCAGTTGAATCCCGATGAAGGGATGCCGGCGAGCGAGCGCACCGAAGCCATCGTCCTGTACGACAGCGACGCTATTTATGTCGGCGCCCGCCTGTTCGACAGCGCGCCGGACTCCATTGTCGCTCGCCTGGGCCGCCGCGACGCCGATCAGGAATCCGATTTTTTCGGCATCCTGCTGGACCCGTATCTGGACCGCCGCAGCGGATACTACTTCGGACTGAACGCCGCGGGTACGCTCTATGACGGGGTGCTCCTGAACGATAACGACGACGATTCCGACTGGGACGGCGTGTGGCAGGGGCGCGTCCAGCGCACGTCGTACGGATGGACGGCCGAGATGCGCATTCCGTATTCGCAACTGCGGTTCTACCAGCAGGACCAGTATGTGTGGGGCGTCAACTTCATACGGGGTATCTCACGCAAGCAGGAGCGCGTGTTTCTGGTCTACACGCCCAGTGACGAAGGCGGCTTCGTGAGCCGCTTCCCGGAACTGGTGGGCATTCGGGATATCCGCCCGAGCCGTCAACTGGAGGTTATCCCGTATGTCACGTCGCACGCATCCTACGATCAAACGGTCAGCGACGGCAATCCCTTTAACGACGGCTCCGTGTACGGTATAGACGGCGGCGTGGACGTACGGTACGCCCTGACGTCCAACCTGACGATGAACGCCACGGTAAACCCGGATTTCGGGCAGGTGGAGGTGGACCCTGCGGTCATCAACCTGAGCGATTACGAGACATACTTTTCGGAAAAACGCCCGTTTTTCGTCGAAGGGGCTTCCGTGTTCGGCGACTTCGGGAGGGGCGGGCCCAGGTTTAACCTGAGTTTCAATAACAGTCCGGAGTTTTTTTACAGCCGCCGGATCGGGCGTTCGCCGGCAGGCGGGTTGCCCGATCATGCGTTTTCGGATGTGCCGGACGGCACGCGCATACTCGGCGCCGCGAAGGTCGTGGGCAAGTTGGCCGGTAGCTGGAACGTGGGAACCCTGCAGGCGCTCACGGCCCGGGAGCACGCCCGGTTGCAAAGCGGGACCGGCGCGCGATCCGAAGCGGAAGTAGAGCCGACGACCTGGTACGGCGTCTACCGCGCCCAGAAAGAATTCACGGACGGGCGCCACGGACTGGGCTTCCTGTCCACAGTCAACCAGCGGTTCTTCTCGGACGAGCGTCTCATGGACCAGATGAACAAGCGGTCACTGGGTTTCGGCGTGGACGGGTGGACCTTTCTCGACAGGGAAAACACCTGGGTGCTGAATGGTTGGGCCGGTTTGTCCCATCTCAACGGGACCGAACAGCGGCTGCTCGATATCCAGCGCAGTTCGTTGCATTACTTCCAGCGCCCGGACATCGATCACGTCCGCATCGACAGCAGCGCCACATCGCTGAGCGGATGGGCCGGACGCCTTGGCCTGAGCAAGGAACGCGGACGCCTTTCCTTCAATACGGCCATCGCAGCGGTATCCCCTTCCTTCAACGTAAACGACGCCGGCTTCCAATCCGGATCGGACGCCATCAATGGCCATATCGGTTTCGGGTACAGTTGGCCCGACCCCACCCGCTTTACAAGGGATGCTTTCGTACTTGCCGCCCTGTTCCGGGGGGTCGACTTCTCCGGAAATGCGTTCTCGACGGGGGCCTTCGCCTTCTCCCGCATCGAATTCCTGAATTACTACACGGCGTTCGGCCGCCTTTTCGTCGTCCCGGAAACCGTGAGTACGCGGCGCACGCGCGGCGGTCCGTTGACGCTGGAGCCGCCGGGTATGGGAATGAACGTATCCGTGTATTCGGACCGGCGCAAGAATTTTGTGGTCGGCCTGGGCGTGGATATGGAACGCGGGGAATCGGGAAGGGAAACGGGACTGGAGGTGGACGTCGAGTGGCAGGCGGCGCCCAATGTAGCTCTTGCCCTCAGCCCTTCCGTTTCATGGGAAACCGAAAAGGCCCAGTGGGTCGGCGCCTTCGACGACCCGTTGGCTGCGCGGACATTCGGAAAG
>JANQSQ010000055.1 GCA_028283985.1 Rhodothermales bacterium
GTCCGCGCGGAGCGAATAACACCGCCCGAAGTTGGTGAAGAAACCCACCGAGCCGCGGGTGGAGGCTGGCAATATCCACCCCACGCTGTCGCCTTCCCGGACACGGATGCTGTCGATGTCCGTGTATGTGCGCTGTCGCTTGATCCATCCGTCGCGCGTTACGATGGCGTAGCAGTCCTCAGCAATGATATAATCCTCGGCGGCGTATTCGACCGCCTTGTCCGGGCCTGCTATATGCGTCTTGCGGTCCGTGCCGAATTCAGTAGCCGTCTCCTGGATTTCGGCGCGCACGAGCCCCCACTGCTTGTCCTCGGATTCGAGGATGGCGCGCACGTCCGCGGCGCGCGCCAGTTTGTCTTCCAGTTCCCGGCGAACTTCCTCGATCTCCATCCGGGCCAGTCTGTAGAGTTTGATTTCGAGGATGGCGTCGGCCTGTTCCTCATCGAGATCGAACCGGTGCATGAGCCGTCCGGCCGCATCTTTCCGGTCTGAAGACGCGCGGATGAGCCGGATGGCCTCGTCGAGGGCGTCGAACAGTTTCTCGAAACCGCGCAAGATGTGAATGCGCCGTTCGAGCCGTTCGAGCGCGTAGCGGAGGCGGCGCACCACCACCTCCAGGCGGAAGGCCAGAAAGGCGCGAAGCGCCTCGGCGAGATTGACCTTCTTCGGAGCGGGAACCAGCGGATTATCTGTGGGAATCAGGCACGTCATATCCACATGGTAGCGCCTTTGCAGGTCGGTGTGGCGGAGCAGGTACGCGATGGCCGCTTCCGGATCCGCGCCCCGCCGAAGCTCCAGCACCACGCGGATGTCTTCCGTCGATTCGTCGCGCACGTCGGAGAGCTGCGGCACCCGCTCGTTGACGATATGCTCGGCGATCTTCTCTACAAGCGCCGCCTTGTTGACCATGTAGGGAACGGAGGTAATCACGATCCGGCTCTTCCCTTCCATGCCGTAGTCGCCGCGCAATTCCACGGCTCCCTCCCCGTTCCGGTGTATTTCCAGTAAGTCGGCGGGCGTATTCAGAATGCGTCCGGCGGTGGGGAAATCCGGCCCCGGCACATGCCTTGCCAGTTCCTCGACAGTCGCTTCCGGATGGTCGATCAGATAAACCAGCGCATCCGCTACTTCCCGCAGGTTATGCGGGGGGATTTTCGTGGCCATACCCACCGCGATTCCGTCCGCCCCGTTGACGAGGAGATTCGGGACACGCGACGGGAGCACCACGGGCTCGTCGTAGCTGCCGTCGAAATTGGGCCGAAAATCCACGGTGTCCTGCCGGATTTCCTCCAGCATTTCCACAGCCAGCGCACGCAGCTTGACTTCGGTATAGCGCATGGCGGCGGGATTGTCCCCGTCAATGGAGCCGAAATTTCCGTGCCCGTCCACCAGCGGGTCGCGCAGAGAGAAATCCTGGGCCATCCGCACCATCGCGTCGTAGATAGCCGTATCCCCGTGGGGATGGTACTTTCCCATCACTTCGCCCACCACCGCAGCGCTCTTGCGGTACCGGGCGTCCGGGGTAAGCCGCAGGTTCGCGTACATGGCGTACAGGATGCGCCGCTGCACAGGCTTGAGACCGTCGCGGATATCCGGCAGGGCGCGGCTCATGATGACGGAAAGCGCGTAGCTCAGATAGCGCTCCCGGGCCGTTTCCTGCAGGGATATGGTTTCGACGATGGGCATGGAGGAGTGCCTTACAGGACGCTGGAGAAGTGAGGAACGGGATTCAGGAGGGGTTCAGGGGGTGTGTGGGAAAAGGAGTATGTCGGAGGCGCCGGTGAATATGTATTGGCGCAATAGTATATACCTGGTGCAATAACGGATATAATATTATGGGGATGTTACGGATGTTCCTGGCGGTCGTTTCCTTTCACCATAGCGGCGTTCCTCACGATCCAGTGCCCGAATCAGGAAGCAGTCCCGGCAATAACGGCCCCATACGGTGGAAGGTACGAAGCGGAGATGGAAAATTCCAGTGCAGGAAGAGGATTCGTCGCTACCATTTTTTGCACCGTCGCCCCGGAGTTTCAGGCATCGTCTGGCGGCGAAATTAGCGGAAATCGGAACATTGCGACTGCCTGCGCCCCAATTTACATGCTTGTGGGAGAGAATTACATGTAAAGAGTTGACTTTACCATCAGAGTGTCCCAATATGGATAGTTTACGTCAAACGGATGAAAACGGAGAACGCCATGTTGCGCTATCTGCTCACAACCTCCCTGTTTTGCTTTCTTGCGTTCGGTGCGTTCGCGCCCCGATCGGCGCAGGCGCAAGCCGACGTGTCGGTTAGCGGCGTCGTTACCGACGCGGCGTCGTCATCTCCTCTGCAAGACGCCAATGTGGCGTTGATGCTGGATGGCGTCGTGATCGCAGGCGCCGCCTCGGGCGCCGACGGATCGTATGAGATTTCCGGAATTCCTCCGGGAGATTACCTGCTTTCGGCGCGTTTTGTGGGATACGAGCAGGAACAGAGGCAGATATCCTTGCAGCCCGGCGGAACGCTC
>JANQSQ010000079.1 GCA_028283985.1 Rhodothermales bacterium
CGGGCTGCGCTTCGGCGGCGACTGGGCTGCCGTGCTGGCCGGCTTTACCCTGAGTCTTCTGGCGTTTATCTCGCTTGGATACATCATCGCCAGCCTGGCGCCCAACAGTAGACTGGCCCAGATAGTCGGAATGGTCGTGTTCTTCCCGATGATGTTTCTTTCCGGCATGACCATACCCCTGATGGCTATGCCGCCGGGCGTCCGGGAGTTTGCCAACTGGCTGCCCCTGACCCATGTGGTGCATCTGCTGCAGGATATATGGCTCGACGGCGCCTGGAACACCCTGTCCGGCCTGATCCTGCTGGGCGTGCTGGCCGTCGGCGCCGCCGTCTCTACGGCGACTTTTCGGTGGGAGTAGGGGGGTAGAAAGCCAATCCACGGGAAACCCCGGCGTCCGACCTCCTTTCAGGCAAACTGTAGGATAGTCCCCCTATTCTTCCTTCATAACGGCAAGGGAATCGAGGGCGGATGTAAGCAGTGATATCTCACACAGACGTAACTCAGGATAATCTTTTTTAGAGATTCGACGAGGAGCGGGATAAAAAATATCTTCACCACTATCATGACGATCAAGTATGTCCTGGCCCGACTGATGCGCCTTCAGAGCTGCTGATTTGATACGTTCGGGCGACCAATGACCTTCAAGAAGAGGAAGCGAAGAAGATATAAAATCAATCCCGACACCATCCGCAGATAAAATAAAATCTGTGTAACGCCCGAGAATTTCTTGATTATCAGTATCGAAATCTTCAATTATTCGAGGCAAAAATTGCATCGAAAACCACACAGAAACAAATTCATGAAAAGAAGCCAGCTCTTCGTCTTCAAGATAAATATTAACGATTCCGTCAAAACGATCTATAGAGAAGGATTTGTGCCTTATTACCCTCGCGAATTGAGAAGAAAATAATTTTTCTAACGCGTTTATTCCTTCTAAATCATCCTGCTCACTAATGAATCTGTGCAGGTCAGAGCGTAACTCAGGAGATGGGGGACAATCTTGAGCCCATAGAGGTTTGCCCATGGAACAAATCGAAAGGAGAATACAGGCCGTCGATATTGCACATCTCAATATATTCATGGGATTATCCTTCTATCGCTTAATGTATAAGGGCTAAATGCAGGGATGCAGGTTGAGGCCGCAAGATATGAAAAAATTCAAAAGTCAAGCACTGTGAAATTCCAATCAGGAATCTGGTCTGTCCCCTGATCCCGAGACGACCGTGCAGGGACGGCAGCCGGTCCATGGCGCCGGCATGGATCTCCAGTTCGCCACCCGCCAGAATATGCTCGACGGTGCCTGGAACAGCCTGTCCGGCCTGATTCGGCTTCTATGCCCAGCGTGCGATTCGTTTTGCGATTTCTTTTTTTGGCAATCTGCACCGCGGGTAAGCCTGGATTGCCCGTAGCCCAGCGCACAACACATCCGGATTTGCAGCACCGTCATTCTGTTTACTCAATCATCGATTAATTTGATGGAGGTTCTGCCATTTGCCGGTGTAATTCATGCACCGATATACTCAGCAATTCGGCCGCTTTAGGTTCTGACACCGCATCTTCGGATAGGGCGCGAAAGCACAAGCGTTCGAAACGTTGCGGCTTTTCGCGTTGCAATGGAAATGGCTCCTCGTAAGGCGGACTGCGCCAGCCGCGGCGGGAAAAATCCCGGAAGAGTCTGCGGAACAACGTGTCGTTAAAGACGCCGAGGTCCTTGCATCTGTACGTAAGGGCCTGCACGCTTACGCCGAAAAGGTTCTTGAGGGCGAAAAGCTCGCTGTAACCTATGGAGTGGCGATGCTTGCCTACGGCAGCCCATACCATCTCTGCCGGCATGGGGAATGCTCCCGCAAAGCGATGCGCAGCCTTTTCCTCATCCATAGCAGGGGCTACATCCAGCATCAGGTGCCCGAGTTCATGGGCAATGGTAAAGCGTTGCCGCTCGCCGCACTCCTGGCCGTTTACGACGATCACGGATACGACATCCTCGTTTGCCCGGCATACGCGAGCCGTCAGCCCGGCGATATTATTCGTGAGGTCTATCGACAACACCTTGATTCCGTGTTCCTCCAAAAGCCCTGTGAGGTTCGGGATAGGGTCCAGGCCAAGATTCCAGGCGTTGCGCAAAAGATGCGCGGCCCGATCGGCTTCCCATAAATCGTTAACGACAGGGTAGGGGGCTTCGCGCGGTTTGTCCCAGTCCAAGCCCGGCAGGCCAAGGATGTTTTCGATCGTAAGGTAGTGCTCAAGGTCATGCAGAATGGTGGCCTCGACGCGTGCCACTTCACGCTTCCTTGTGATTTTCTTTTTGCGAAAATCGATGCTCTCCACCGTCATGTCCTGGGTTCCAACCAGGTAATCCAACGAGACATCGAGCGCGGCAGCAAGGGCAAGGAGAACGTCCGAACCCGGCGTGGTCACATCACGCTCGTAGTAGCTGATGGCCTGAGCGCTCACGAGGTTTCCGATTTTGTCCGACAGGCCGCGCAGGGAAAGTCCCGCTGCGGCGCGGGCGATTTTGAGTCGTTGTCCTATCAAGGGTAGCGTCTGGTCTGTGACGGAGGTTTACAAATATATAAATATTTTACACTTTTGTAAAGTATATAACTGAACGATAATTTAAATATTCCTTTACAAATTCTGAAAAATTTGGATAAAACAGGAAATTACAGCCAGACGGAAGGAGATTCCGGACGAATTGCTAAAGGATTTCAAGGGAGCCGCTTGGCTCCCCGATATGCACGATATCCCGTTCGACCCATTGCTTTTCGATCGGTTTGTTTCGCTATCGCTCTCGCGATGCGTTCGTCGCGGGGTCCGAACAAGTCTTCCTGCTTTGGGTCGTCGTGCAGGATCAGCAGCCGGTCCATGGCGGCGGTATGGGTTTCCAGTTCGCCGTCCGCCAGGATGTGCTTGACGGCGATGCCTTGCGCCTGGAGCGCTTGTGCCACGAGCAGGGTGCGGTGACACTCCAGCGGTTCTTTTTCCGAACACATGAGCGCGATGCGGCGTCCGGTCATATCCTGTACGATCCGCTCGAGTCCTCTTTGGAAGGGTCGGGTTTTACGTACCCGGTCATAGAGGACCTGCCCGTTTTCGTAGCACGATGCGTCGTCCGGGCGCCCGCCCAGTTCCTGTCCGAGGAACGCGTATTCGATGCCGCATGCGGCGAGGTGGTTCGCCAGCGTTTCGCGGTTGAACTGCGAATTGAAGCGGCTGTACGGAGACGAACGGACATCCGCCACTTCCGTTACGCCGTGGCGTTGCAGCAACGCGACGAATGCTTCGCTGTCGTGCGTGGAATGGCCGATGGTGAGAATCGATGCGCTGGTTTCGTGCATGCTTTCATTTCTGGCAGGTCTCCGGAAAAATCGGAAGGTGCGCCCGCAGCCTGCAACGGAGCCTCCAACACCCGGTCGTACACCATATCCGGGTACTCCTGCCACTGACATCCGTCAAGGGTGTTGCCGCCGGCTTTGGGAGTGCGTCCTCCCCACTGCTTGAAGAAGAAGGCGACCTGCTGCATCCGGCACTGGTCGCGCAGGGAACGCGCCCAGTCCGCCTCCATGGGCCGCGCGCCCGGTCCGCTCTCGCCCCCGACGATAACCCAGTGAATCCCCTCCAGATCGGCATCGTCTATCGGACCTAGCAGCGGCTCGAAGGAAACGAAGCGCATGGAAGCATTCGTTTGCTTCAGGTGTCGCAGACGTATCAACGCAGCCGTATCCTCAATAGACACACCCAGCCAGATATGAGGAGGCACGGGTTTCTCCCGATAATGCTTTTCGACGAAATCGCGCATCAGAGAACTGCGCTTGGTGAGAATCTGGTAGATGTGCCAGTCGGCTCGCTCCATCGTATCGAATACCTGCCGGATGTACTCGTCGGGTATCTCCTTATGAAACAGGTCGCTCATCGAGTTCACGAAGATGAGCTGCGGACGACGCCAGTTCAGAGGCTGCTCTATGCGCTCAGGCCGCAGGGTCAGGTCGAAACCGGGTTCGAAAGGATGGCCCTTGACCCCGCGAAAACGCTCGGAAAACCGTTCGGCGTAGCACCGGTCGCATCCGGCGCTGACCTTCGTGCAGCCCGTAACCGGATTCCAGGTGCTGTTCGTCCACTCGATGGCGCTTTTCAGAGACATACCGTTCTTTTCAGAATCAGTCGAGAGGCAAGTGAGTGTGTCCGATCCCGATGGATACAACAAATATATGTACAACACACATATATTACAAGGTTTCAGGTAGATAATCTGTTCCGGACCATAGGACACGCAAGCGGAACAGGCGTTCCGGGCTGTGGCCTGAGCGTCTCTGTGGGTGGCAAAAACCGTTTATCTAAATTCTTCATCGGCGCCCATTCCATCCGCACCTCACCCCTCCCAACCCTGCCGCACCAACTCGTCATTACGTTTGCAGATCAACTCCTCGACACGCTGTTGCTTCCGCTCCAGATCCTCGAGCGCTGTCTCCATATCCCAGTCCTCGTATCCCGGCGGCGGGGGTACCTTGCCCGTTTTCCCTCAAAACGCAACCCGCAACTAATTCCCCCGTACACACGATACAACCCCATTACTGTCCCAACGAAAAACCGCCGGACCCCGGTCTGTCGTAATCGTTAGCATTTCCCGGCAGGCGAGCAAGACGATCCCTTATCCGGGGTCGTCTTTTGATATGATTTTTGGTAGGATCAGAGTATCCCGTAGAGGCTTTCCGGCGCAGAACCCGGGTCAGCAAAAACGTTATGCAACCAGTCATTGAAGCGGAAGGGATCCGCAAGACCTACGGGGAAACCGTGGCGGTGGACGGCGTGTCGTTTTCCGTAAGGCCGGGGGAGATCTCCGGGATCATCGGACCGAACGGCGCCGGCAAGACGACGACGGTCGAGAGCGTCATCGGTCTGCGCAAGCCGGATCGGGGCCGGATATCGGTGCTGGGGCT
>JANQSQ010000058.1 GCA_028283985.1 Rhodothermales bacterium
CCGGAAAAGGTAAACGTTTGGGTTCAGACGTATTCGAAGAGCAAACCGTACCCTTTCGGGCGGCTGCCCACCGGTTTCTGCATCCGGGGCGCTCATTCCCGTCGCCACCCGTTTCCGCTGACCTTCCCTGCCGCCATGCGCACCTGGATCCGACTGGAAACGGATCGTCTGGCGACAGCCCTCCGACGCCTCGACCGCCGGACGGTAACCGTGCTGGCAGCGGTCGCAGCCCTCGTTATCCTGCAGGACGCGGTCGGAAGCCGCCGGTTCTTTTATGACACCCTGAGCGGGATTTTCCCTGTCGAGCACACCGGCCTCTTCGCCTGGATATGGCGGTTTCTCGTGCAAGGCGTCACTGGATTCGTGCTCCCGCTTGCCATCCTGTGCGGTCTGTTCCGGCAATCTGCGCGGAACGCGGGACTGGGGCGGGGCGACTGGAAGTTCGCAGGGCTGGCTATGGCACTCTATCTTCCGGTGGTCATTGCAGGCACATGGTTCCTTTCGGCGAGTCCGGCCTTTCAGGCGCAGTATCCCCATCATGGCCCCGCGGAAACGGACTGGACGATTTTTCTGATCTATGAAGCGTGCTTCCTCTTTTACTGGATCGGCTGGGAATACCTTTGGCGAGGGTTCATGCTTTTCGGGACGGCGCATACGTTCGGGGCCTACGCCATCTTCATCCAGGCTATCCCGTTCACCTTGCTGCACCTCGACAAACCGCTGCCTGAAACCGTGCTCTCCCTTGCCGGCGGCATAGCCCTCGGAGCCGTCGTGTGGCGTTGCCGATCATTCTGGATCGCCGTCCCGATCCATGCCGCACAGATGATCGCGCTCGACCTCTGGTGCACGCTGCGCGTCCGCTCCGACGTAACCGGAATCGGACTGGAGGCATTGGGTAAAGCGCTGGGCGTGCATTAGGTTAAGGATACTCTGATCAAAACCACTTTGATCAGCGCTTCGCGTTCGCACGAAAAGGATGTCATGACTCCATCTTTGAAGTCAGCAGAAAACACTGCGGCTTCGGGGCATCACGGGCGTGACGCGCCCTTCGGGAGGCTGTGAGGGGCGGAGTGGATAAACCGCCGCCGCCTACCACTGGTAGGTCAGCGTCATGATATGCCCCGGCCCCTGATACCCGCTCTCGAACGCTACATAGGCGTAATCGACGAGCGCCTTGTCTATATCCAGACCTATCCCCAAAGAAGGCCCCCGAAGATCGTCGTTCGTAACGTATCCCCCCCGCAGCGTCAACATTTCGAAAACCTCCGCCCCTAAACCCACATGAAGTTGCGTGCGCTGCATCTCAAAAAAATGCGATACTTCCACGGTGGCGAACAACCGGGCCAGCGTAGCGTCGTCTTCCTGGAGCCGCACATGAAAGGGGTGCGCCGCCACGCCGGCGCGCAGTACTTTCGGCAACCGGGTGGCCTGCGTCTCCAGTTTCGACATCCTGCCTATGTTCTGCAATGCGGCGCCGAACCGCACCTCCCCGGGCAGGTCCGCCTGTACGCCAAAATCGAAGGCATATCCCTGGGAAGAATTCGTAAAAATGCGCTCAAGCAGATACTTGGCCGTCACACCGGCCCGAAAACGCCCGAATCGCCGCCCATACGACGCCCCGCTGCTGACGAATTGCACACTGAAGAACCCTTCCGGCTCGCCCGGCCCGGAGCGCGCTTCGAGGTTGCCGCTTTCCATCGCCGTAACAAATAACCCTACGGCCCCGTTCTCACCCAGGCCCAAACGCGAGGCCGCCGCATACGTCCCGGTGCCAAGCACCCAGGCATAATAAGACAACGAGGCTGTATTGCGTTCGGCCGCGGCCAGGCCGGCCGGATTCCAGAACGTGCTGAATGCATCGCGGCTCCATGCAACTTGCGCATCTCCCATGGCGCCCGCCTCGGCATTGATCCCATTACGCAGAAATGCAAACCCGCCTTCCTGCGCCGCCGCCGGCCATGCAGCAAAAAACGCAAGCATTCCCAGCATGCGCAAGCATGTTTTCAACGATCTTATCACAGCAGCATCCGGAGCGTAATCAGGTGCAGCAGGCCCGTATCGTGCGGCACGAGCAACAGGCCGTACTCGACTCGAACAGCAAGCCCGCCTACCGGTTGTTCGATTTCAAATCCGGCGGATGGCGTGTTCCCCGAAAGGGCATTGCCGATGCGGTCGAGGCCGCCGCGAAGCACCAGAATCTCCGAGAGTTCGTACTCGACGCCGGCGCGCACGCCGGCCTCGTGCAAGGTCGCCCGGCGCTCCTCGAAC
>JANQSQ010000124.1 GCA_028283985.1 Rhodothermales bacterium
GCATTGAAGCAAAAAGCCTCAACGGTCAACTAGGGCCTGTTAATACTATGCAGCAATGCTCTGTTCCGTCAGGCACGGCGTCAATCAAGGCGCGAGAAGTGAAGTTTGGCGGTTCCAAACGAGCGACGAGCAACGAAGAGCGACGCCGTGACCGGCGGAACCCGCAGGGCGGGGCCTCGTTTCCCGCCATGCGGCGTTGCCGCTCGCTTATGTGGCTGGGCCACACTGCGCTCGCGGTGCCTGGCCTGGCAGGAAAACAGGCCCCGCAGAGCGCCGCTGCATAGTGTTAACAGGCCTAAAGTGTAGCCAACGGGCGAAGAGAACTGCACAGGATAATCGTCATTCATACGCACTCCATCAGGAAGCGTCATGGTATCGAGCGGTCGACACAGAAAGGATCCGCAAAAACAAATTCCGCACTATCAGGAAGCAAGAAAGATGAATCCCGTAAAGATACCCTCTTTACCGGTTGCTGCGGTCTTGAGCACATACTTGTCTTCAAATCTTTTCCGAAGATATGTGCGCAACGGCTGCACCTCTTTCTTCTCCAGTTTGACCTTGAGCACCGTGTCCCCCGTCAGGCGTTCGGCAGCACGCCCGATGGAATCGTACTTGGAAGAACGGCCCCTTCTCACGGCGCTGGACATTTCTGCCTTTGCCTGTTCGGAAGACAGAACCTCAACGGAAAATTGGCCGGCTTTTTTCTTTGCCATTGTGCAATATACAGGTTGGTGGGGGTTGACGATACATTGCGGATAGTAAACACACAAAAAACGGAGCGATGCTACGAAGCTACCTACATACGCAGGATCCGTCTTATTGGTAACATCCCTCCGTAGTTTATGAGTATAGGTAACGAAATACAAATACACAAGACAAGAAATCATCGACTACAACAAATAATTTTGATTACTCGGAACGAATTCCCTTTGTCCTTGCACCGCGTACTTTACATGCCTATATTACCGGAAGAGAAGCGGTGGTTTCGACGCATTTTCGAATGCGCGATAAGGCAGCGGAATTGCTCTATCGAGACTATTTACGCTCATTAGCCGCCTTCCGGGTTCGCATGTTCCTTAATGATTACACTGGCATCTCCTATGACATTCTATACGACAACCATGTACAAGGACGAAGCCAACGCGCTTCTGAGCAAGCTCCGTTCCAAAGCCGATTCGGGCCGGGGACGCAGTTCCAAATTCGATCCGCTCGTAAAGCATATTGAAGGGTTATCGAGAGACGATGTGCTGCGCATAGAGGCGCTATCCGTAACGGACGTAACGAACCTGCGGGGTTATGTAGCGCGCAACGTCCGGGGGGGCAAGCACCTGAAGATCCAATCCCGGCGGATGCGCGGTCTGGATGCGAAGAAATTCCGCGTGTACGTTTCCCGCGCAAAATAGAAATAACATTCCGCAGATTGTGCCCATGGTGCGGTATATCTACCTTTTCCTGGTGGTCATAACGATCGCGGCATGCGGGAACGAGTCGTCTTCGCCCGCCACGGAATACACTGAAGAAAATTTTCCTTCCATCCCGTTCCGGGATGACGGTGACCTTACGTTCTTTCGAGGCGGAGAAGAGGTGGTCACCATCGACATAGAAATCGCCGAGTCGGACTCCGCACGCATACGAGGGCTTATGCAGCGGCCTTCCCTGCCCGAAAAGAGCGGCATGCTCTTTCTTTTCGAACGGGAAATCATGCAAATATTCCATATGTCGAACACGCCGCTCGCACTGGACTTGCTGTTCACGGGAAGCGACTCCATGGTGGTCGATATCGACAAATACAACCGCCCCTTTACATCCGACCTCATTCGCTCGGACGTTCCGGCACAGTATGTCATCGAGGTGCCGGCGGGGTTTGCGGATCGCTACGGCCTCATGGAAGGGGAGCGCGTGCACTGGATTCGGCACGATGCGGACGCCGGCTTGTAGCGAAATTATTCGCAGGCGCCCTTCACCCTATTGGCGGACTTGATCAGAGTCCGAAACTTTCACCGCAGGCACAGGTCCGGGCTGCTTGCGGATTGGTAAAATAGAACCCCTTCCCCTCGAGGCCGTCCGTAAAATCAAGCTCGGTGCCATCCAGACAAGCGGCGCTGCGCCAATCAAGGACGACGGATAAGCCATCCACCTCGATTATCCGGTCACCTTGCTGCCGGACCGTATCCCAACCCAGATCGTACGTAAGTCCCGAACATCCCCCTGGAACTACGGCAACCCGCAGCATCGTTGCGGCCAAATCCACTCCCTCTCCTTCGGCTACGGTGAGAAGTTGTGTCAGGGCGCGCTCGGTAATGCGTACAGATTCCATAGGAACGACGAATGCGATAAGCAGCAAGTCACGTTAGGATGCTCTGATTAATTCCGCGAAGTTGAGAGCATCCGTTAACACTCGGTGAAGACAGGAACGAAACGAACCCTTGTTCGGTTGCAAACGTACTTATTTTTTTCCCTGTTCTTGCGCGGTTCGCGCTCAACGATTTTCCTCTGCTGATCCATGCCCACCACGGAAACAGAGTTTCTGCACGAAGTCGCTGCCGGTGAGTACAAATACGGCTGGGAAACGAACGTCGAGGCCGATACGATACCGAAAGGCCTTGACGAAGAGGTCATCCGTCTGATTTCCGCCAAGAAAGACGAGCCGGAGTGGCTGCTTGAATGGCGCTTGCGGGCATGGCGGCATTGGGAAAAACTGGCCTCCAACCCGGCGGAAAAATACCCGCGCTGGCCGCATTTGAAGTATACGGCACCGGATTTCCGGAATATCACGTATTACTCGTCGCCGAGCAAGAAGCCGCGGTATGAAAGCCTCGACGAGGTCGATCCGGATTTGCTGGAAACGTTCGAGCGGCTGGGTATCCCGCTGGCCGAACAGGAAAAACTGGCGGGCGTGGCGGTAGATGCCGTCCTCGATAGCGTGTCTGTCCACACGACCTTCAAAGAGGAACTGGCCGAGCAGGGCATTATCTTCTGCTCGTTTGGAGAAGCCGTACAGGAGCATCCCGAACTGGTGCAGAAATACATGGGGTCCGTGGTGCCGTATACGGATAACTTCTATGCCTCCCTGAACGCTGCGGTGTTTTCCGACGGTTCCTTCTGCTATATCCCGAAAGGCGTCCGCTGCCCCATGGAGCTTTCAACGTATTTCCGGATCAATCAGGCAGGTACGGGGCAATTCGAGCGTACGCTGATCGTGGCTGAAGAGGGCAGTTACGTAAGTTATCTCGAAGGTTGCACGGCCCCGATGCGCGACGAAAATCAGTTGCATGCCGCGGTCGTGGAAATCGTCGCCGAGGCGCACGCAGAAGTAAAATACTCGACCATTCAGAACTGGTATCCCGGTGACAACGAGGGGCGCGGGGGCGTGTTCAACTTTGTCACCAAGCGGGGTATTTGCAAGGGTGACCACGCAAAGATCTCCTGGACGCAGCTTGAAACCGGATCGGCCATCACATGGAAATATCCCAGCGTGATTCTGAAAGGAGACCGGTCTGTGGGAGAATTCTACTCGGTGGCTTTCACCAAAGGACGGCAGCAGGCCGATACGGGCACCAAGATGGTGCATCTGGGGAAAAACACGAAAAGCACCATCATCTCGAAGGGGATCTCCGGGGGGCGCAGTAATAACTCCTACCGGGGGCTGGTAAAAATCAACAAGGGCGCCGAAAATGCGCGAAATTTCTCCCAATGCGATTCGATGCTGCTTGGGGATCGGTGCGGAGCGCATACCTTCCCCTACATAGAAATCAAAAATCCCTCGGCACAGGTGGAACATGAAGCCACCACCTCGAAAATAGGGGAAGACCAGATGTTCTACTGCTTCCAGCGCGGTATCGGAGAAGAAGCCGCCATCAAACTCATCGTCAATGGATTTTGTAAGGAAATTCTTGCAAAACTTCCCATGGAGTTTGCCGTAGAGGCGCAGAAACTGCTGGACATCGAGCTGGAAGGATCGGTAGGATAAGCGATGCCGGTACGGTGATTCTTCCCGCATGGCGCCCGCGCCCTTTCATACTATAGATACGAGATACGCGAAACGCGGAATTCATTCAAACATGGCAATTCTTCAAATCAATAATCTGCATGCCCGGATCGAGGAGCAGAACATCCTCAAGGGGGTCGATCTGACGGTCGCCGCAGGCGAAGTGCATGCAATCATGGGGCCGAACGGGTCTGGAAAAAGTACGCTCGCGTCGGTGCTTGCCGGAAGAGAAGAATTCGAGGTGACAGACGGAAACGTCCTGTACCGGGGGCAAGACCTGCTGGAGATGGAACCGGACGAACGCGCCCTCGAAGGTGTTTTCCTGGCCTTTCAATATCCGGTCGAACTACCAGGGGTCAGTATGAATAACTTCCTGCGGCAGGCGCTCAACCAGCAGCGGGAATACCGCGGAGAAGAACCGCTTTCGGCAGGCGCCTTTCTGAAGCGAATGAAAGCATGCGCCGCCCTCGTGGATCTCGATCCGCAACTCATGAGCCGTTCGGTAAACGACGGTTTTTCCGGCGGAGAGAAAAAACGAAATGAGATTTTCCAGCTCGCCATGCTCGAACCGAGCCTGGCTATCATGGATGAAACGGATTCGGGACTGGATATCGATGCATTGCGGACCGTTGCGGACGGCGTCAATGCGCTCCGGCGCAGCGACCGGTCCTTTGTCGTTATTACCCATTACCAGCGGCTTCTCAATTACATCATTCCCGATGCGGTTCATGTGATGGTGGGGGGGCGAATCGTCCGGTCCGGAGGCAAAGAGCTTGCCCTCGATCTGGAGGAAAAAGGGTACGACTGGATTCGGGAAGAAACCGTGGCGGTATAGATCCGGCAACCGATCGTACACATTTTGACAGGTTGCTACTATGTCGAATTCCCATAAAACCATATCTCTCGAAGCATCGTTCGTGGATGCGTTCGAAGCGTATGTCGGCCATCCGCCGCCGGCAAATGCATCAATGCCCGTAAACGGCCTGCCCCCCCTTAACGCCATGCAGGGGTTTCGCCGACAAGCTATCGAGCGCTTCCGGGAATTGGGCATCCCCTCCCGGAAGCACGAAGCCTGGAAGTATACGCATATCCCGGAGGCGCTCGCTCGCGGCTTTGCCGTATCTACCGCAGGTTCGGCGCCCGACCCCGAGGCCGCTGAAACCGCGCAATACGCGCTCGCCGGCCTCGATGCACATATCGTCGTACTCGTCAACGGACGTTTTGCGGGGGATCATTCCCTTATCGGCGCCCTCCCGGAGGGTGTTGCAATTAGCGGGCTGGGGACAGCCGCATCCACGCATCCGGATATCCTGCGCAAGCATTTCGGGCGGTATGCAGCCTGGGAAGAGGAAAGCTTTACCGCGCTCAACACAGCGTTTGCGAACGACGGGCTTTTCATATATGTCCCCAAGGGAAAGATCATCGAAAAACCGATCCACGTAATCAATCTGCAGAAGACGAACGAGCGCCTTTTCCTGCAGCCCCGCCACCTGCTGGTATTCGAGGAAAACACACAAGCGAAGATTATCGACACCTCCTGCGCCCCGATCAGCGAAGCAACCTTCACGAATGCCGTTACCGAGACATTCGTGGGCAAGCGGGCTATGGTGGAAATGTATTTCGTGCAGGATCCGGGCAATGACCACGCGGTCGTTTCGACCACGCATGTCTACCAGGAAATGGCGAGTACCTTCACGGCAACGACCGTAACGCTTACCGGCGCCGTCGTCCGGAATAATCTGAATGTGCTGCCCAATGCCCCGCATTGCGAAACGCACCTGTACGGCCTGTTTCTTCCTGGCGGCAACACGCAAGTGGACAACCGCACCCTCGTGGATCATGCCCGGCCGGACTGCGTCAGCAACGAATTGTATAAGGGTATCCTGAATGACCGCGCTTCCGGCGTATTCAATGGCAAGGTCTTCGTGCGGCAGGACGCACAGCGCATAAATGCCTTCCAGGAAAACAAAACCATCGTGCTCACAAACGAGGCCACGATGAACGCCAAACCGGAACTGGAGATTTACGCGGATGACGTAAAATGCAGCCACGGCGCCACCACGGGCCAACTTGATCCCGAAGCCTTGTTTTACCTGCGTTCCCGGGGAATGACCAAACAACAGGCGCAGGGCCTCCTGCTGCATGCGTTTGCGGGAGATATTCTTGACCGCATATCCATCGAGCCGCTTCGCAGAATGCTCGACGAACGCGTTACCCGCCTTTTCGGCGAATAATGCGGGGAAATCCGGACGTATACCGGGTTGCCGGACACCGTGTATTCGTCGCCATTTTGTAAACCGGCCTTGTCCATAAGACGAAAGCGGCATCCATGAATGCCACCGGCGCAATACAAGACCATATCCCGGAAAAGTTCGACCCGGCGGAGGTACGCAACCTGTTCCCGGCGCTCGCGCGCGAAGTGTACGGGAAACCCCTTGTGTATCTGGATAACGCGGCTAGTTCACAGAAGCCCCAGGCTGTCATTGACCGGCTGGTCCGATACTATTCCTCGGAGCACAGCAACGTGCATCGCGGAGTACATCTCCTGAGCCGGGAAGCTACGGATGCATACGAAGCTGCTCGCAAACGCGTCGTAGCGTTCATCAACGCCCCTTCCGAACCCGAAGTACTGTACACCCGGGGAACCACGGAAGGCATCAATCTCGCGGCATCCTCCTTCGGTCCCCTGCATGTCGGAAAAGGCGATGTGGTGCTGGTTTCGCACATGGAACATCATTCCAACATCGTTCCGTGGCAAATGCTCTGCGAGACGCAGGGCGCCCGTGTACGGGCCATTCCCGTATCGGACACCGGCGAAATTATCTACGAGGAATTCGAGCGGTTGCTTTCCGAACGGGTCCGTCTTCTGGCCATTGCCCATGTGTCAAATACTCTCGGAACCATAAATCCGCTGAAACGCATGATCCGGCATGCGCACGACATGGGCGTGCCCGTAGTAGTCGACGGAGCGCAGGCGGCGCCGCACATGAAAATAGATGTGCAGGAACTCGACTGCGATTTCTATGCGTTTTCCTCACACAAGATGTTCGGTCCCACCGGTATCGGCATCCTTTATGCAAAAGCGGAACATCTGGAAACCATGCCCCCCTGGCAGGGCGGCGGCGATATGATCGAAACGGTCGCGTTCGAGAAAACGACGTACAACGACCCGCCGCACAAATTCGAGGCCGGCACGCCGAATATCGCCGATGTGCTGGGCTTCGCCTCGGCCATAGACTTTCTGGAAGGCGTGGGGCAAAACCGCATAGCGGCGTACGAACAGGACCTTCTCGCCTATGCGACCGAGCGGTTGTCGGAGATCGAAGGCGTTCGCCTGATCGGAACCGCAACGGACAAGGCGAGTGTGCTTTCTTTCCTGATCGGCGACATACACCCCTACGATGCAGGAACCATCCTGGACAGGTTGGGCATTGCCGTGCGAACGGGGCATCATTGCACGCAACCGCTGATGAGGCGGTTCGATATACCGGGTACCGTACGGGCTTCCTTTGCGTTGTACAATACTTTCGACGAAGTGGACGCGCTGGCCGCCGGCGTACGGCGCGTCAAGGAAATGCTTGGCTGAGCGCCGGAACATGGCTGGCGAACATGGTGGCAAACGGAACGATTCGGGAACGCGCCCACGACATCGTGGAAGAGTTCGGGCTGTTCGACGACTGGATGGGGAAGTATGAATATCTCATCGAGATCGGCCAGGCACTGCCGTCGCTCGATAACCGGTATAAAACGGAAGCCCACCGGATTCATGGCTGTCAGGCCCAGGTATGGGTCCGGCCGGAGATGAAAAACGGCCTGGTCTTCTACGAAGGCGACAGCGATGCGCTCATTACGAAGGGCCTGGTGGCGTTATTGATCCGCGTACTGTCCGGCCAACCCCCACAGGAGATCGTCCAGGCCGACCTGGAGTTTCTCGACGAGATCGGGATGAAGGATCATCTTTCGTCCACGCGCAGAAATGGTCTCGCCTCCATGGTCAAGCAACTCAAACTCTTTGCGCTGGCGCACACGGGAAGCGCATAAAACGCAACCGGGCGCGATACTACCGGGTAAACAGGGCAGGACCGGCAGACCACGGCAATTACCCACAGGCTGACCCATGGAAGAAACCACATCCATCGCGCAGGAAGACCTGGAAGCGAAGGTCATCGAGGTGCTCAAGAGCATCTACGACCCGGAGATTCCGGTGAACATCTACGATCTCGGACTCATCTACGAAATCCGGGCAAAGGAGCGGTCTGTCTTCGTCAGGATGACTCTGACGGCACCGAATTGCCCCGTCGCCGATATTCTCCCGCAACAGGTCGAGGCTGCCATCGGCATGCTCCCGGAAGTGGACGAATCGACGGTGTTTTTGACCTTCGATCCGCCTTTCACCCCGGACATGATGTCCGAGGAGGCGCGGCTCGAATTGGGGTTCATGTAATTAAAGAATATCCGCATTTTTTGACAGGCGCCATGCTTACGCTGGCCGAATGGGAAGCGGTCGGACTTTCGTTGCGCGTTGCTGCGGTTGCTGTCCTGATTACGGCGCCGATCGGGGTGGCGCTGGCTTATCTGCTTGCGCGGAACCGATTGCCTCTGTCGTTTGTGGTGGAGAATCTCGTCCAGCTGCCGCTTGTGCTTCCACCGGTGGTCACGGGATGGGTGCTGCTTATTCTTCTGAGTCCGGAATCGGTCTTCGGCGGCTGGCTGGAAGCAACCTTCGGGCTTCGCATCGCCTTCGGATGGTTCGGCGCTGCAGTGGCAGCAGGCATTATCGCCTTTCCCCTGATGGTGCAGACCATGCGTGTTGGCTTCGAGCAAATAGACCCTTCCTGGGAAGAAGCCGGATACGTATACGGCGGTACGCGCGCCGCAGTCTTTCGCCATGTAACGGCCCCTCTTGCGGGCAGGGCCATTGCTGCGGGCATCGTGCTCGCTTTTGCCCGCGCACTGGGCGAATTCGGCGCCACCATTGTACTTGCGGGCAACATTCCGTCCGAAACGCGTACGCTTCCATTGGCTATCTTTACCGAAATACACCGTATGGGCGGCGAACTCGCGGTACTGCGTCTGGTCCTGGTGGCAATCCTGTTATCCGCCGCCAGCCTCACAGTGCATGCCTTGCTGCGTCGCCGTTTGCCGAGCCGGACCGATCGTCCGGGCACTTGACAAACGGTTCGGGATTTTTTCTTTTCCTTCCGTCCACCATCTGAAATAACACCCCGGCACAGGCGGGCAGGTTGTCATGAAAGAAAGGCTATCGGGCGAAGACCTCGAGCGCATCCGGCAGGCGGTGGCTGAGGCGGAGCGCCTTACTTCGGGCGAAATCGTCCCGTATGTCGTACCGCGCAGCGATACGTATGACGGGATTGCATGGAAAGGCGCAGGTATTGCGTCTGCGCTGGCGCTGGCTTTCACCGCCGTCGTATTCCAATTCTATGAGGGCTGGGGACTGGGGTGGCTTCACACGGGATGGGGCACGGCCACGCTGGCGCTTGCCGCCGGCATAGCCGGAGGGGTATTAAGTGCTTTCGTACCGCCTATTGGACGAGTGCTCGCAGGTCGGGAATGCATCATCCGGACGGTGCACCGCCGCGCGATGAAGGCATTCGTCGAGGAAGAGGTATTCGCTACACGGGAGCGCACCGGCGTCCTGATCTTCGTGTCCCTCTGGGAACATCGCATCGAAGTGCTTGGCGACGCAGGCATCAATGCAAGAGTGTCTGCGGATGACTGGACAGATATGGTGGCGCGCATCCGGGATGGCGTCCGAAGCGGTCACTTTGCGGACGGCCTGATCGATGCGATCGGTATGTGCGGGACGTTGCTCGAAGGCAGCGGCGTCGAGCGGCGCGACGACGATTCCAATGAATTGTCCGATGCGCTGCGCGTGGAGTCGTAGCCGAAACCAAACCGCTCCCAGAGTTGCGCCGCGGCCGGGTCCTGCATCAACGCCAAAAAGCGCATGGCGTCTTCCCGGAGTGCACTACCCGACACAACCGCCGCCGTATACCGTATCTGTGGGCGGCACCGCTCCGAAACCACATCTCCCACCTGTAATTTCGGCGCCATGGCGGCGTCGGAAGCATACACGATAGCCGAACCTGCCGCTCCGGTCTCTACGGCGGCAACCGCCCACAGATACGGTATACGGCGGCGGTTGTGTCGGGTAGTGCACTCCGGGAA
>JANQSQ010000125.1 GCA_028283985.1 Rhodothermales bacterium
CGGGCGGCAAATTCACCGCGAATCTGGTGCGCACGCGGCTTTCGTATTCCTTCACCCCGCGCATCTACCTGCAAACGCTGATTCAGTACAACAGCGCAGCGGAACTCTGGTCCATGAACCTGCGGTTCGGATGGATTCAATCGGCGGGAACGGGCCTTTTCATTGTCTTCAACCATACGTCCGACTATGACCTGGACAGGGAATTCGGAGCCTTCGACCCCGAGTTCACAGACCAGGCGATCATTATCAAATACTCGCGGCTGCTGAATGTGCTGCGGTGAGATAAAGGCGATATAAAAATGCCGGGGGCGCAACAGAGCGCCCCCGGCATTACGATAACACAAACTACGAATGTCGCCTGTGTGGGCTACTTATCCCACCAGATGCGCGTAGTGAACTCGTCCGGTCCCTGGCGGGATACGGCAGCTGAATAATTCTCCGGATTCGCCACGGCTTCCGCTTCCCGGTAGCGCAAGCGCCGCGGTATCGTGCCCCCGGTCACGTTGCCGGGAAACACTACCGGGGTCAACTCCGGATATCCGGTACGGCGCCAGTTGGCGTACGCCTCGTATTCGTTCAGCAACACCGCCGCCCAGATCTGTTCGTTGATCTGCTGCATGCCCTTGGCCGCATCGTACGGATTGGCTGTCAGGTACGCGTCGATATCGGCGTCGGCAATGACCGCTTCCGCGCCGTACATGGACAGGTACTGCATGGCCGCGCGCACGCCGTTGGCGTAATGGGTCGCCGGATCGCCGCTATGCCAGCCTCGAACTGCCGCCTCGGCCTTGAGCAATTCCACTTCGGCGTAGGTCATGAAGAACATGGGATCGTCCACCCCTTGAAGGACTGCATTCGGCACCATGTACACGTCCATGCCGCACGGGCTGGCGCCGCTGTCGCAGGAAATCCAGCTGGGATGGTCCTCAATTCTTGGGTCAACCGCATTACTCCTGCCGTTGGGCATGCCCACCGGATCGGCGCCGGCGACGGGAATCGTTCCGTACACCTCAAGGCGCGGGTCTCCATGCACAACCATCCAGTCCACGAAAAATTCGCTCAGGCGCGGACTGCCATCAGCAAGGAATACCTGCCCGTTCCCGTTTTGCCACCCGCTCGCGTCGTTGTGCGGCACATAGGCGATATCGTCGTTGCTGTCCATCGTGCCGCCCGAAATGGCTTTGCTCGCCCAGCTCTGCGCCGCGGCGGGATCCACCTTGACCAGACGCATCCCCAGCCGAAGCATGAGCGAATTCGCCAGCTTGCGCCATTGGTCCACGTCCCCCTGATACATAACATCGCCGGCGCCATACGAGGGATTAGCCGGATTCAGCGCCGCGGCGGCCGCCTCCAGTTTCGCCAGCATGTCGGCGTATATTTCGCTCTGCGGGTCGTACGCAGGCTGCGTAATGTCGTCGATAAAGCCCCTGCCCGCTTCGGAGTACGGAACGTCGCCGTACAGATCCGTCAGCCGGTGGTACATGATCACCCGCACAATCTGGGTGATGTGATGCATATTGGCCATTTCAGGATCTTCACCGGTCTGCAGCAGCAAATCCTCGATGTTTCGGGCGATGTTGGGATAGTACCGGTCCCACATCGCGGCGGAATACGAACCGATGTACGTGTACTTGTCCCCCGCCCAGTAGCCGGGAATCGTGGCGAAGTGCTGGATCATCACCGAACTGTAGATCAGGTTCGTGCGCCAGTTTTCGTAGCGCTGACCGCTGATCTGAACCTGAATGTTCGTCAGCTTGAAATTCGGGTCCAGCTGATCGGCCTGGGTCGGGTTCACGTTCATCTCCTCGAACCCGCTATCGCACGAGGCCAAAACCAGCAGGCACGGAATCAGAAAGACGCCCGGAATGAACTTCTTGAGGTTGGTCATGAATCTATTCTGGTTTAGCGTGATCGGATTGGAGAGAGATTACAGCCTCACATTGACGTTGAAGCCAATGCTGCGCGTCTGCGGGACGCCGGAGTGCTCCAGCCCAATACCCGACTGCGTGTTGTTGAAGATGGATTCCGGATCCAGGTTGTCCACGTTGCTGTACAGCAGCCACAGGTTGCGGGCTACCAACGAGACCGTAGCAACCTTGACCGGCGTGTTGACGAGCAGACGCGCCGGCAAGCGATAACCCAGGCTCACCTCGCGCAGCTTGACAAAACTGGCGTCGTATACGAATTCCTCGCCAATGGTCCCCCCGCCAATGCGGCCCCAGTAGGTTTGGGGGTTGACCCGAACACTGTTTGCGTTGCCGTCGGCGTTCACGCCGTCGCCCACGATGTAGCCTTCCTCGCGGCCCTGGAGCGTGTTCTTGTGCAGGCCGTTCGAGTATGCGGCGCTATTCGTGACCGAGAAAATATCGCCGCCAAAGCGCATGTCGATGAGCAGGCCCAGACGCAAGCCCCGCCAGCGCAACGTATTGTTGATCCCGCCAAGCAGGTTGGGCGTGCCGTTGCCGAGCACGCACAGATCCGACGTTCGCATGGGCAGGCCGTCGGCGTCATGCACGATGGCGCCCGTTGCGTCGCAATCGGAGACCTCAGGGCCGGACGGCACGTTTTGACGCAGGTACTTGCGGCCCTTGATGGAACCGTACGGCTCGCCCACATCCGCCGTCACGAAGTTGCCGCGATGCCGACTTTCTCCAAGCACGAGCGACGTCTGACCTTCGATCAATTCCACCACTTCGTTGGTGTTGCGCGAAAGGTTCACGTCCAGGTCCCAGCGCCAGTCCGCCGTGCGGTACGGCGTCGTGGAGACCAGCAACTCCACGCCGCTGTTCTTGATTTCGCCGGCGTTGATGAGCTGGCTTCCGAAACCGGACGCGCTGGATATGGTCGTGGCGAGAATCTGGTCGGTCGATGTCTGGGTGTAGTACGTAAAGTCCAGCCCCAGGCGGTTGTCTGCGAACCGGACGTCGAACCCGCCCTCGATACCAACCGTGGAGGAAGGCTTGAGGGTAGCCAGCGGAATCTGGCCCTGGGCCACGCCGCCGCGCGGCTGTCCCAGGTGGCTTCCCTGCAGGCTATAGGTCAACGCCAACCGGTACGGATCCGTGTCGCCGCCGACTTCCGCCCAAGAGGCCCGCAACTTGCCGAAGCTGATCCAGGCCGGCAAATCCAGCGCATCCGAAAACACGAAACTGCCGCTTATGGACGGATAGAAATACGAGTTGTTGTCGATGGGCAGCGTGCTGGACCAATCGTTTCGGGCCGTCCCCGTGATGAAGAGGTAATCGTTGTAGGACAGTTCCGCGGATCCGTAGAGCGAATTGATCTGCTTCTCATTGAATCCGTATCCGTGACCGCGCGTGTTCTGGTTGGTCACCACTTCAAGGCCCGGCACGTTGAAACCGCCCCCTCCGCTGAGGGTCAGGTTCTCCCGATTTCGGTACAGGATGTTGCCGCCCGCCGTCGCCACCAGGCCGATGTTCCCGGGCAGGTCGCGGTTGACGTTGAACAGGAAGTCCGTGTTGATTTCCGTGATGCGGAATTCCTGCTCGTTTTGACCGCCCAACGGGCTGTAGGCCGTGCCCCATGGCGTAATGCCCGTACGGCGCGTGGCGTAGGTATCGCCGCCAAAGCGACCCGTCAACGAAATCCAGTCCGCAAACTTGTAGCTCAGGGAGGCGAAACCAATGATCCGGCGATCTTCATCCGACGAGGTGAACTGGTGAGCCGCCCAATAGGGATTTTGCTGGTAGATGTTGCCGAACAGCCCGCGATGCAGTTCGCTGCCATCCACATCCGTTCCGGGATCGGTGCACGCTTCGTCCTCCGGTGGGCATTCCATCGTGGTTACGTCCACATTCGGCGCGAGTTGATACACGGAATAATTCGCGTTGCCCGGCGAGTCGCTCAGCCGGGGACGGTTTTTGACGTACTCCCGCACGAAGTTAAGCTTCGCGTCCGCGCTCAGTCGAGCGCCGAACTGCGACCCGCCGCGCATGGTGAACGAAGTACGAGACAGTCCGGAATTGGGGCTAATGCCCTCGTTTTGCAAATGGGAAAAACCCAGACGCAACGAGCTGGTCTCCGTCGCCGTCGTAAGCGCCAGGCTGTTCGTGGTCGTAAGACCCGTGTTGTAGAAACTGTTGACGGCGTTGGGCGCCTGACTGTACGGCTGATTCGTGCCGTCCCAGCTGAGCGCGCTGGAGCCGTCCAGCCGCGGCCCCCAAGCCGAGTCCACCGTACTCAGCGCATTATCCACATTATCCGGCTTTTGGCCCGTCCACTTGCCCTCTCCCGCTTCATCGCTCATGCTCCCCTGACCGTATTCGTTCTGCCAGTCCGTGTTGACCAGCACCGACTCGAAGGTGGTGTTGCTGGAAAACTCTACCCCGAGGCCGAGACCGGGCGTTGCGCGTTTGGTCGTGATCAAAACAACCCCGTTCTTGGCGCGCGTACCGTACAGCGCAGCGGCGGAAGGCCCCTTGAGCACCGATATATTCTCGATGTCGTCCGGGTTAATGGAGCCGATGCCATCGCCGCCATCCGAGCCGCCCCACATCCCGGCAGACCCGAGCGTGGAATTGTCGATGGGCACGCCGTCGACTACATACAGGGGTTGACTGTCCTCACCCAGAGACGATACACCCCGGATAATCACGCGGCTCGACCCTGCGGGCCCGCTTGCCGGTTTGGAAACGAGCACGCCGGATACCTTCCCGGCCAGAGCGTTCGCGACATTGTTCTCCCGCACTTGCCGCAGCTCCTCGCCGGAAACCTGGCTCACGGAGTATCCGAGCGCGCGCTCCTGCCGCTCGATGCCGAAGGCGGTAACCACCACCTCCTCAAGCAATTCGATGTCCTCGGAAATTTGCACCGTCAGATCGGTTTGCCCGTTCACCGGCACCGTCTGGGTAACGTACCCCACGAAAGAAAAAACCAGCGAGGCATTCGCATTAGACACCGTTATTCCGAACGTACCGTCTACGTCGCTGACGGCGCCGTTCAGGGTACCCTCTTCAAGAATGTTCACACCAGGCAGCGGCGCGCCGTCTTCGGCATCCAGCACAATGCCATTCAAGGTATGGACCTGTGCATTCGCCGTATGGACCTCCGGAAGCAAAAGCCCGGCGGATAGCAAAACGCATAGTACTGACCAGGTTCGGAAAGCATAGGTAACTTTCATGGCGAGAATGGATATCGTTAGGGTAAGGAGGTTACGACCGAATAAGCAGGACCAACAGACGCGATCAGGAAAAAGCTCCTGTTGCTCCAAGGCTATAGGTAACACTTTCTCACAGGAAAATCAACTACCCTTGCATTCATTTTCTTTCTAAAGTTAACTTTCTTTTTATGTTATCGTTATCATCAGCGAACGGCAGGCGCCGGACCGGACACGAACACCTTCAAGGCCGCATCATTCTGCGCAACAACCACAAGCGGACCCGTTGCAGTAGCAACGCGAACCATGCCGCGCACCACCCCGGGCGTTAAA
>JANQSQ010000188.1 GCA_028283985.1 Rhodothermales bacterium
AGACCGGTGCTGCGCGAACCCGGCGACGATGACCAGAAGGCGTGGACTGCCCCCGGTCAGAATCTCAAGCGGTCGGATATCCCGCCCGCTCACCTCGTCGCCGCTGAGCACTTTCCACAAGCGTCGGCATTCCTCCGTGTCCAGCGGTTCCAGATCAATGGTTCGGAACAACTCGAGGAACGGCTGCTTGACATCGTCCAACTCTCCGAAGGGGCTCGTAGCGGTGGCGAGTAGCATGATCTGCGATTCCGATTGCAGCGTCCCGCCAAGTTGCCGGCTAAAATCGCCGTTCACGTTTTCATAAAGGTCCTGCATGTTTTCGACCATGAGGACGAGTTTTTTGCCCAACCGGTCCGCAGCCTCCAGAACCGTGGCGCGGGCGTGATCGACAAGCGCCTCTTCGTCCCACCGCCTCACCAGATCGGTATGCGTCTCCTGCAATTCCTGTGCGAGCGCGGAATCGTGCTCGGCGCTCTCCCGCGCAAGGTAAAACAATGTCTCGAGCCAGAAGTCCTCAAGATTGAATATCTCGTGACTTTCCTCCATGAACCGGACCGGCAAAAAGTGCTCGGAGAGTCCGGTGTCGGTATTCAACTCCGCCGCAACCCGGGCCAGCAGCATGGTCTTGCCTTGCCCGCGAGGCGCAACGATCAGGACAGGCTGGTAAAAAAATGCCTTGATGTTCCTTCGGAGAATATCAAGCAGGACGCCGAGTTCGCGTTGCCTGACCACGAATTGCCTGATGATCTCCTCATCGGACTGGAAGGTGCCGGGATTGAATGTGCGGATGGTGCGCCTGTGTGATTCATCCATTGCATGTGTCCGGATTATGCTGCATCGTAGCAGCGCTTTTACAGGAGACTAAGGCGATCACGGACCCATTTTCGGACTGTGCGCGACGCTTGGCCGCCATCAAAAAATCTTCGCCGCTTACCCAGCGGCCGGTTGATGATTTCATGACATTCATTTTTGTTCAACAAAAACGTTGAAGACAATATAATGCTCAACGATTTTGTTGTCAACAAATTTGTTGATATTTTTCAGACAGTACAGAATACGCTACCCCAAAGCACCTCTGCAACCTCTTTATCCCCCGATACGCCCCACCAACCAAAAAGCCCTGCCTCAGCCCAATTCCTCTACCATTTCCCTCCCCCTCACACTCAACCTGTACTTCTGATTCTTCGCCGTGGGCGATTTGGGACGGGTCATTTCCACCAGCCCCGCGGACATGGCCGAACGGAGGTAGTTTTTACGAAAGGTCGGGCGATGCGACAATCCCATTATCCCCATAAGCTCGACAGCAGATTTCGAACCTGCCCGCAAGGCAGCGACCAACTGTGCTACTTGGTCGCTTACCCTGGAAGCCCGGTGGGGCGACAACAGGCTTGCCGTCGAGGATCATAGAGATTTCTTCCTCGCTGAGG
This sequence comes from Rhodothermales bacterium, assembly GCA_028283985.1. Classification (GTDB taxonomy): domain Bacteria; phylum Bacteroidota; class Rhodothermia; order Rhodothermales; family VXPQ01; genus VXPQ01. The sequence continues at coordinate 1,428 of JANQSQ010000188.1, forward strand.
GTATTGCCTGCTATAGCCAGCGTGCCGCGAATCGCACGGATGCGATTGATTCGTCGCAGGCGTGCGTCGCACGAGACGCCCGCCGCCTCCGCCCGGGTGATCGCCGCGCCGAGACGCTCAATGAGGAAAAGAGTGTCCGAGGTAATCGTGTATGACGGCTTTGAGATCATACTACGAAGGACTCGATGAACAGGGACGAGTACTCAAAAACCATTAAAACTCTTCTTCAACAGCCTGTAAGCCGAGGCGGGCGACTCCAGCGCAACCCCTTGAAGCGGGCGAAATCCCGGTCCAGCGTGATCCATTCGCAGCCGGACTCGATCGCCAGAGCGGCGAACCAGGCATCCGGAATCAGATTGCCCCGCGTTTCCGCATCCCGGCAGAGCCGCGTGAAAATATCCCAGTGTCGGAGACCCGGGCTGACCGGAACGCAGTGCGGCTGATTTCTGAGCACTTTCGCGAAGCCCAACGCTTCGTCCGACGAAGTTGGAAGCGTGAAAATGCGTGGATGAGTAACAATGCGAAGAAAGCCGCTCAGCGCCAGATCGGACATTCCGAAAGCCTCGTCCCCATTCAGTACCGCCTCAAGCCATGATCGGCAGGAAACATGTTCCGAAGCATCGTCTCGATACGCCGCAACGAGAACGTTCACGTCAGGCAGAATCATGATCGTCCTCCATCAGATCGAGCAGGGAGGCCGAATCGCTCAGGTCCACGCCGGGCATGAGTCCCGTACCGTGAAACAGCGGCAGATCGACGGCGGGACGTTCCGGGGCGCGGCGCCGGGACAGCGACTCCCGGAGCGCCCCGTCAATGACCGCAGTCAGGGTGCGCCCGGTGTTTGCAGCAATGCTCTTGAGCTCCGCAAACAGGTGATCGTCGATATGGATCGTCGTACGCATGCATAAAAACATATATATTAAACATATTTATGTCAACCCTGAATCTGTCGATAGGATCCCCTCTGGCGAAAGAATAATCCAGGCCAAAAACCGCCGCCGCCCGGCCGATGCGTTCAACGAGGGAAAGAATGTCCGCTGTGATCGCGAATGGCGGCTTTTCGATCATAAACGATAAAACACAATCAGGTCCTGGCTCGGCGCCCGGGCCCCAACCTGGCGCAACATCGTCGTGACCTGCCCGCGGTGATAGGTGGCGTGATTGACCACATGCTGCACGGATTGCCAGAAAACGGACTGGTGCGACTGGCCATCGAGCTCGGTATAGCGAAACGCATGGTCGAGTTCGTCCGGACCGACCTCATCGACGAGTCGCCGCACTTCACGCTCCTCCTCGATCCAGCGCGCGCGAATATCCTGCACGGTCTCGAAATCCTTCGGGTCGAAAAACTCCGGCAGCGGCTCCCCCTCCCAGCGCAAGCGCCATACCCATTCGGAAAACACGATGTGGAGCAACGTGTCCCGAATAGAGGGAAAACTGTTCCCCATATCCTTATGGAAGTAGTCGGGCGTGATCTCCTCGACTGCAGCGAGCAGCCGGTCCCGGGCCCAATAGTGATAGTCGAGCAGGGCAAGCAGGGCTTCCAGTGTCATATCGATTAACATCCCCCGTAGCGTAGCGACGGGTGCAAGTCCGGTTCCTTTTTACTAAACGTATTTCTGTCAACCCCGAACCTGTTCCCGTGATCCGTTCCGACGGAACGGCCGCCATAACCCTCGAAGTGCGGCAGCACTCTTTCAGAAAACACCTGTTCCGTCGGCTCACTCTGCAGAAAGGACCCCCTGCCATTCACCATCGGATAACATCGATTTACCCGGATGTGTACGATCGGCGGCATCGGCCATCGGCAGGATTACGACAGCATACTTTCGGATATGCTCCGTATTTTCCACCTGTCACAAATGGATGGACCCGAACGCCATGATACGCTTCCATGGTCTGACACTTGCCGCCACATTGTTCTTCGCAGGTTCGGCATTTGCCCAAACGAACGTCTCCGGTACGGTTACCGACGCCGATACCGGGGACCCCCTTCCCGGCGCGAACGTGATCGTCGAAGGAACGGCGATGGGCGCCGCCACAGACGAAAACGGTCACTACGCGATCGATGATATTCCGTCAGGGACTCATACACTGACCGTGTCCTTTGTCGGATACGACGACATCTCCAGCGTCGTCACCATCCGCTCCTCGAATGTGACTGCCGATTTCCGCCTCGCGTTTTCAAGCGAAGCGCTCGAAGCGCTGGAGGTATTCGCCTCACGCGCCGTGGACCGCAAGACGCCTGTCGCCTTCACCAATGTGGACAAGGTGCAGATACAGCGGGAGCTCGGATCGCGCGACGTACCGCTGGTGCTCAATGTTACGCCGTCCGTGTACGGAACCGCCCAGGGCGGCGGAGCCGGCGACGCCCGCGTAAACGTGCGCGGATTCAACCAGCGCAACGTGGCTATCATGATCAACGGCGTTCCGGTCAACGACATGGAAAACGGCTGGGTCTACTGGTCGAACTGGGACGGCGTGGGCGACGCCACGTCCTCCATCCAGCTCCAGCGCGGCCTGTCCGTCGTCAATCTGGCCACGCCGTCCATCGGCGGCACCCTGAACATCATCACCGATCCGTCGGAGAACACGCGCCAGGTCATGGCCAAACAGGAAGTCGGCAACGATGGCTTCCTGAAATCCACC
>JANQSQ010000211.1 GCA_028283985.1 Rhodothermales bacterium
ACGGCAAGCGCTTCCGAAGAACCGTCCAGCGCCACAAGCGCTGCCGCCGCCTCCGCGCGCACGGCGGGAACTGCATCCCGCAAGGCGTTCCGAAGCGCATCCTGACTCAAAGGATCCCTGGCTCCGGCCGCATGCAGCCCCAGGGCAGCCCAGTACCGCACCGTATGGTCCGGATCCCTGAGGAGCGCCGCCTGCCTGTTCGCGGCGCGCGGCTGTCCCACAAGGTTGGCGGTATCCAGCACGCGCGTAAGCGGATAAACGGATGGATCCGCCGTGAATTCGAGGGGCGCCTGCCCCGTCTGTTCGGCCAGCCGCAACACTTCGGCTTCATCCATAAAGCCCATATCCCGCGTCTCCACCTCCCATTGCGTCAGCCGGGCCCGCATCCGGTCCAGCACGTCGAGATACGCGGAAGAAGCAGCCAGATTGCGGAGCTGGTACGGATCGGTCACCGTATCGAACAGTTCTTCGGACGGCTTCGAGGGACCGGCGTAGGTCATCTGCGCGGCATTCAGGGCGCCCGCCTCGGCCAGCCGGGTGATGGCCTGACGGATCGGCGCCTGATCCGAAAAGAATTCAGGCTGATTCCAGGACAGATGCGGGTGATAATGGCGAATGTACAGAAAGCGTTCGTCGCGCACCGAACGCGCAATGTCGTACGCCTCGTCCACCCGGTCGCGCGCGCCGAATACGAACTCCCGTTCCGTCATCGAATCCTCCCCCAGAAACGGCATGCCCTGCATATGCTCCGGCGCGTCGTGGCCGACCAGACGGAGCATCGTGGGCGCGAAATCCACGAAACTCACCAGTCGATCCGTGGACGAACCGGGCGGAACCGGCGCCAGATGCCGCCACTTCGGGGGAAAATAGATAACCAGCGGCACATGCAAACCGGAGTCGTAGAGTACCCGTTTGCCGCGCGGCAGGCCCGTCCCGTGATCCCCGTAGAAAAACACGATGGTGTTGTCCGCAACGCCGTCCTCCTCCAGTTCGACCAGCAGGCGTCCCACATGGGTGTCCATGGCGGTAACGGCGTCATAGTAACGGGCCACGGTCTCGCGCACATCCGGATCGTCGGGGTAATACGGAGGCAACGGCGCGATAGCGGGATCGTGCGTACCCAGCCCATCGGCCAGTTCGGGAAACTCCGTATCCAGAAAGGAGATACGGCTCTGATGGGTGTGCATGTGGTTGAAGACGGCGAAGAACGGCTGCCCGTCCTCGCGCCCCCGCCAGTGTGCTTCGGCACTGCTCTCGTCCCAGGATTCGGCGATGAGACGCGGCTCGGCCGCCGTATTATAGTCGGTCTTGACGTTGTTCGTCGTGTAATAGCCCAGCTCCCGCAGGTACGCCGGAAACCCCGTGATGTCGTCCGGAATGGGCGCTTGCGACCGCAAACCCTGCGTGCCCGCCGTAGTGGCGTATATGCCCGTAAGCAGGGTGAACCGGGCCGGAGAACAGACGGGGGCGGTAGCAAACGCATTCGTGTACGTGACCCCTTGCCGCGCCAACCCGTCGATGTGGGGCGTTTCCGCATAGGCATCGCCGTAGGCGCCCAGATCGGCGCTCATGTCCTCCGACGTGAGCCACAGAATGTTCGGCAGGCCGGACGCGGACTCGGCGGCGTCTTCCGCCGGTCCGCATCCCTGGAGCGCTGCAAAAAGAACCAGCAGCCCGGCAATCCGGGCCATCGTCGTCGTTTTGGAAATTTCAGGAAATGGCACGATAATCGTCTCGCGATGTGAGTCCGGGAAAGATCGTATGATACGTACAGGCTGCGTGGATTCGCAATGAGGTTGCGTCTTGTGCGGAAAATGCCTATGATGAACCTATGAAAACGATTGCCGCCAGAGAAGCCAGAAATCGCTTCGGCAGCCTGCTGGATGCCGCCCAGGATACGTCTGTCTGCGTAACCAAAAAGGGCAAGGCGGTCGGGGTTTTGATGTCGATGAAGCAATACGAACGGCTTCGGAGCGCTGCATGGGAGCGCCTGGCCGCAACCATGGATCGACTCGGAGCCGAAGCGGCTGAGAACGACTTGACCGAGGCCGCGTTGGCAAAACTCCTAAAGGAGGAAAAGCAATAGATCTGCATACGGTAGAAATTGGAAATTTTCTTTTTTTATAAATAAGAATGACAGAATGTCTCGCCTTCTTGGAGGGGCATTTTTTATTTTAGCATTAAAAATTAAGTTTTACATATGAACAAATTAAATATTAAAGGAGCGCGTGTTGTCCTTGATACGAATATTCTGATCAGCGCCGCATTGATGCCCAAAGGAAAACCGCGTAAAGTCATAGATACGATTCGAGAGAAAAACGGGATACTCCTGTTTTCCGACGAGACGTTTAATGAAGTAGTAACTCGACTCCTCCGTACGAAATTCGACCGCTATGTCAGCCGCGAAAATCGGCTACTGTATCTTGCAGAACTGCAAATCGCTTCAGAATGGGTGACGATCTTCGAGAACAAGATGGGGTGTCCGGATCCGGATGACGACAAATTCCTCGAGACAGCCCTCAGGGGCGAATCGGCATGTATTGTCACAGGAGATGGGGATTTGCTGGAGATGTCGCCATACCGTAACCTTCCGATTATGAAGGCTTCCGACTTTCTAAGCAAGTTCTCTTAGCAAACATCGCCATGCGCCTGTCCTGGAACGAGGTGCGCTCCCGTGCGGCGGCATTCGCCCGTGAATGGGAAGACAGAGCCGACCCTTGCCGAGGAAAGAAGCGTGATGGAGGTGTATCAGGAAGCACCGGTCGTCAATTCGTCCTCCGGATCGGGCGGCGTGTCCGGCGCGTTGTCGAGGTAGCGCGCGAGGTCTCCCTCGACCGCTTGCGCAGCCCGCTTTTGCAGGAACGCCTTCGCCGTTGCGACAGCGCCGATCTTTTGCGCTACAGCCGCAACAATCCACTGGTTGAGAGATACGCCGTCTTCTCTGGCATACCGCATCGCCGTTTCCCTCAGCGAGGCCGGCAATTGTAACGGATACCTGTACCGTTGCTTGTTGGTCATTGGGATAGCCTCCTTACGATGATATCAGGTTTTACAACTTCGGTTCCGAGCGATGACTTGAGATTCCGCCTGACCGAATCGATCTCATGCCAATCCCTGCGCACCCATTCCATCCCGACAAAAATGGCAACCAACCCATCCTCATGTGGTTTCGGCGCGATCTGCGGCTGACGGATAATCCCGCGCTGTCATGGGCAACCCGAACCGGGCGGTACCGGCCCCTTCCCCGCAAAGCAATAAAAGCCGGTCAGGCGCAAGCACATGAGATTGACCTTTCATCCCGTTCGAGCGTACCATGCCGGCAAATTGCGCCCATGTGCATCAACCCGGATCTTACGCGGAGGCACCTCGCGAATCGGCCTTGCGCCGGATTGTATCCGGGACAAAATTCCCATAATAAACCAATGTGCAACTCCTCCACAATGAAAATCCGTCAAGCCCTCCGCACGCTCGCCGCAGCGGTGTTTATTGTCTGCCTGTTCGGTGCGGGTGCGGCCAACGCCCAGGAAAACGGCCGCGGCTTCTATATCGGAATCGACACCGGCGCCGCCAACTCCGCCAAGTTGGGTTCGTCCCTCTCCGCAGTCACCACCCCGACGAAGTGCGACCGCCTGGTCTATGACGATCCGGCCATGGCCCCGAGCAGCGCGCCGGAATGCATGGTCACCGAGCCGAGACAACTCTCCTCCAACGGGTTTTCTCCGGGCGCCGGGTTCACCGGCGGGCTCAGCGTCGGATACGCCCTCCAGGCGCTGCGCTTCGAACTCGCATACCGGATACAGGGCTACGGAAACGATACGTCGCCGCTCGTTCAATCGACCACCAATCAGGCTGTGGTCAGTAAAGCCAGCGAGTGGAGCAACGTGTATCCGCCGATCGAAACCATCTCGGGTTATCGCGCCCATCAGGTCTTTGCCAACGTCTACTACGACTTCAGCAATAACTCCCCCTGGACGCCTTCCGTGGGCGCAGGCGTCGGTATAGCCAGTACTAACCTGAACTACAACCGGCGGCTGCTGCGCAAAACGATCGCCGAAGGATACCAGGATGTGGAACCGCCGACCACCCTTGCCGACAGACCGCTCCGGGCCGCCGGGACATTCAGTATGCTGGACGCCGAGGTCAGCGGAACGGTCATCGGTTTTCAGGTGCTGGCCGGCATGGATTACGCCGTCGGAGAACGCGCGACGATCGGGCTCACCGCCCACTGGATCCGTTTCGGGACCCTCAAGGAAAACGTAACATGGTCGATCATCCGCAGCCATGCCCCTGTGCGTGCGGACGGCGTAACGCCCTTCTCCGGAGAACTGACGTTCGACAGCTTCGAATCGCTGGTCGCAACGCTGGGACTGAAGTACCGGTTTTGAGGGACAGCGAGGATTGTTTGACTTGCCGGAACCCGGGCGGGGTTTCGTTTACGAACTCCCACCGAGGGTCATACCCAAACCCTGACGGCAAAGCCTACCCCACCCCGTACAGCCTTGCCGCATTATCCCAAAAAATCTGCTTCTTCGCTCCGGGATCGAGATCAAGTCCTGCTACCTTCCAGTATTCGACCGGGAAAAATCCCCACGGCGAATCGGTGGCGAACAGGACGCGCGCGAAACCCAGATTGCGCCGGTCCAGTTCGCCGAGCAGCCATCTCGGGGCAAAGCCCGGTACGATAGACGTATCCGTGTACACATCGAAACCCTCCTCGATCCATCCCGGAAAACGCGGCACGAACTTGAACGCCGGCGCAATGGCCTCTCCGCAGTGCACCAGTTGATACGTGGCCCGGCTCCCGTACCGTTGCAGGAAAAGATCGAACTCCAGGGGATCCGCGCCGGGCAAGTATCCCGTGTGAAAATGGATGACCAGCCCATGGCCGCCGGCGGCTTCAAGAATACGCTCCATATTGCGCTGCACAGGCCTATCCCAACTGGACGGATCGATGCCGTAGGGGGCCCAGGTGTTCGACGCGATCTTGAGCGCGCGCACCTTGGGATGCGGCAAACAGTCCAGGGTAGCATGGAGAAGCGATTCGACCTGCGGGAGCGGAGAGACCCATAACCCGCCGTACAGATTGGGATACTCCTCCACGGCGTCGATCAGTAGCGCGTTGTATTCGAACGCCGCTTCCTGGCGGTCGAGATAGGTGGGCACGATGACCCCTGCTTCGATACCGTGCCGGTCGAGATACGCCGCGCAATCGGCGCCCGAAGCATGGTCGAGGGCATCGGGAATGGGCGTGACCCGGCGCCCGGCGAATGCCTGCGTTCCGTACGGACCGATATGGAAATGGGCATCGAAAACCGGATGGGCGCCCTCGGGAACGCCCGATCTGGACGCAGGGCCGGTCATCAATCTTCCAGCTGCTTCGTAAAGTGCTTGTACAGCAGCCACGTAACGGCGAAGGCCACGAGAAAAATCGCGCCGGGAATCACGACGCCCACCCACGTGATCTGGGGTGAGGCGGCTTGCATGAGCAGAGACAGGGACATGGCAGTCACTTCTTGTGATGCTTGCGATAGGAACGCCACGCCAGCAACAGCCCCAGCAACGAGGCCGCGTACGCAATGGTCATTCCGATAACCGTAGTCAGACTTTCCGTCATGGCGCAGCCTGTTCGTGTTGTTTCCAGCGGACGGAATCTTCCAGATCGCGCAGATACTCCTGCTGGTTCTTTTCGTACTCCTCCGAAATGGCTTTCATTTTCGGATCGATGATCCAGTGCATCCATACGATGAGCACAATGCTTGCGGCGGTGATCGCGAATCCCTCCCAAAGCAGGAGAAAGGACAAGGCCACGCCCAGCGTCAGCGCAAAGTAGCAAATCGGCGAGAGGACGATGACGAACCAGTCTTCCCGGGTCCATTTGTCGGCTTCTGCAGCCGTCCATGTGCGTCGAATGAGAGGCATGATGCAGCAAGGAAGGTTAGCGGTCGGTATCTCAAACAACCATGGGGCGCTCCGGAGAATCCTTCTGGATCAGCCCGCGGCGCTCGGCTTCGCGGCGCACCGGCCCCCACCATCCGAGGGGCCGCGCCTGCACATAGTACTTCACGAGATGATCCATACTCTCCGGCTTCGTAAAAAACGTGGTGGGAATGAAAACGCAGGCGCCCAGCAGCATGAGCAGCCAGAACTGCTGGTACTCGGCCAGTTTCGGAATCACTCCGAACTCGGGCAATACCCACACCACCAGCCAGCTGAAACCCAGATTGGCGATCCATGCCGACAGATATCCCCATGCATTGAACCGCCACCATACCACCTGGAGAATGTTCGGCAGCCATATGCCGGCGGTCATGATCCAGAGCGCGAAAATGAGCCACTCCGTAATGTTCTCCATCATCAACCCGTACACGAACGAACCGAGAAGCAGAATCAGCGTGGACCAGCGCCCCACCCATACCAGGGTGCGTTCCGACGCCTCGGGATTCCAGTAGTGCTGGTACAGGTCGCGGGTGGCGTACAGCGCGCCGAGGTTCAGATGCGACGAAATGGTCGAGAGATGGATCGCAAGGATGGCCGCAAAAAAGAAGCCTATCATGCCCACGGGCAGGTAATCGAAACCCAGCCGGAACCATCCCATCTCATACTCGGAGGTCTCGGTCATGCCCGGAAAAAGCACGAAAAAGCCAAGAATGGCCACGGCCCAGACCGAGTTGCGCACGAGACCGACCAGCGTACCCCACCAGATGCTGTAACTGGCGTCACGCACCGTGCGGGCCGACTGGATGCGCTGCGCCTCGGGATACCAGTCGATACTCGTCCCCATGCCGAATCCGCCGAGAATGGCGATCACCATCATCGTGAAAAACCAGGCAGCGGGAAATTCTCCGGTCCACCACCCCGTGAACGCAAACGGATTCATGCGGTCCGTCTCGCCAAGCATCATGAGTTTTTCGGCGATGCCCGCGGGACCGCCCGCCACCATAATCCCCCAGATCGATACGATCATGATGACCAGAAAGGCAATCACTCCCTGTTGAAAATCGGCCATAACGACGCCCCAGTACCCCGCCGCCAGCACATAAATGGCGCACCCGGACGAGAACGACACGAGCCCCACCCACAGCGGCCAGCCGAAGAGGAAGGCGCACACCTTGCCCATCGCAATGCCCACCCAGCCCAGCACGAACATGTTCATGAAAACCTGCCATCCGGCCATCCAGCCGCGCAGCATTTCCGCGCCGAGGCCGGTGAACCGCACCACATTCCATTCGGCCTGCGTGAAAGCCAGCGACCGGCGAAAAATGCGCGTCGAAACAAAGGCGCTGATAGCAGCCCATGCCGAGAAAAAGGTGTACCAGATGCCCGCCAGCCCGTGTCTATAGATGATCCCCGTGATCCACATGGGGGTATCGGTGGCCGTGTGGGTGGCATACACCGAAGAAGCCGGCAACCACCAGGGCAACCCCCGCCCCGCCAGGAAGAAATCGGACTGGGACCGCTTGCCGAGACGGTAAAACAGCACGCCGCTGCCGATCATCAGCAGCAGAAACGCCGCCACCCAGAGCCAGTCGAGCCAGGTAAAAAGAACGTTCATTAATGACGGGGGGGATCCCTGCGAAACGGCGAAGCGCTTCCACGATACGCCCTTTCATGGGGAAAGGCAAGGCCCGCCGGAAATTACAGGGGCAGGAGGCGCCTGCATCGTCAGGAATGCCAGGCAGGTTGTTCGTCCAGCAGGCGCAGGCACAGCCACAGGGCGCGGGGCACATGAAAGCACCCCTTGTACGGGGCGCCCTTGAAGCGATGCGTC
>JANQSQ010000216.1 GCA_028283985.1 Rhodothermales bacterium
TCGGCAAGACGCCGGATGCTTGCCATTCATAAAGCGCTGGTGCGTTAGTTTAGGGCCTGGTATTTATGCGACCGTTCATCCAAAAAGAGGGGGCGCCGGGGTTTCCATGCAGGTCACCTTCGCTTGATACTTGATGATATGCTCACAAGGCCATACGCTGCGCCCCGCCTTCCCCGTTGCCGACCCGGTGTGGTAGCCTCGCATGTTATCCCTCATGTAAACCGCACATGACACCTATGAGGCGCGAAGCCTTCCTCGACCAGATCCGGTATGAAGACCGTCCGTGGGATGTGATCATTATTGGAGGAGGCGCTACCGGTCTGGGCGCCGCCGCGGATGCGGCGTCTCGCGGGTACCGGACGGTCTTGCTCGAACAGGCCGATTTCGCCGAAGGCACGTCAAGCCGCAGCACAAAACTGATCCATGGCGGCGTTCGATACCTGAGGCAGGGCAACATAGCGCTTGTCCGCGAAGCATTGTGCGAGCGCAGCCGGCTTCGCGACAATGCGCCGCACCTCGTACGCGACCTGAGGTTCATGCTGCCCGCCTATTCCTGGTGGGAACGCCCATTTTACGGACTCGGGCTGAAGACCTACGACCTGCTGGCGGGCCGCCGCTCCTTCGGGAAGTCGCATCTGCTTTCGCGAGTGCAGACGTTGGAAGAGCTCCCCGGCGTGCATGCAGACGGCTTGCGCGGTAGCGTCGTCTATCATGACGGTCAGTTCGACGACGCCCGTTTGGCCTTGGCCCTGGCCCGCACGGCCGCTCGCCACGGCGCCGTGGTGGTCAATTACGCCCGTGTCGTCGGAATGCTCAAAGCGCAGGGCAAGGTGAATGGGGTCGTAGCCTGCGATCTTGAATCCGGCCAGGAACTGCATCTGCATGGACACGCCGTCGTGAACGCCTGCGGTGTCTTCGTGGATGCTATCAGGAAGCAGGACGAGCCCGGCAGTCCTGACCTTGTGCGTCCGAGCCAGGGTATCCACCTTGTAGTGGATCGATCTTTCTTTCCCTCCCGGCATGCTCTTCTGATCCCCAGAACAAAAGACGGCCGCGTACTCTTCGCCCTCCCCTGGCATGGGCGCGTACTTTTGGGCACTACCGATACCCCCGTCAGCGATCCGGTTCTCGAACCGCTGCCGCGCCCCGACGAAATCGAATATCTGATAGACCATGCGGCCCGTTATTTCGAGCGCCGTATCGCTCCGTCCGATATACTGAGCGCCTTTGCCGGATTGCGCCCGCTCGTCAATGCAAAGAACGCTTCGGATACCGCTTCCATCTCGCGCGATCATGTCGTTCGCATTTCGAAGTCCGGCCTGATTACCGTCACGGGAGGAAAATGGACCACCTATCGCAAGATGGCCGAGGACACCATTAACGCGGCGGTCCGGGTAGGCAGGCTGGACGCCCGGCCCTGCGTAACCGCCAATCTACGGCTGCACGGGTGGCAAGAGCCCCGGAAGAACGGAGATGCCATGCAGGCGTACGGGTCGGACCAATCGGAGGTCGAGGCGGTCATAAGGGAAGTGGAGAATGGGCAGGAACGACTGCATCCCGATTTGCCCTATCGCCGAGGCGAAGTCCATTGGGCAGCGCGGCATGAAATGGCTCGCACGGTCAGCGACGTGCTTGTGCGCCGCATTCCCGCTCTGCTGCTGAACCGCCATGCGGCCCTCGCGTCCGCGCCGGTGGTGGCGCGCATCCTTGCGCAGGAGTTGGGACGGGATGAAGCCTGGACGGCTGCGCAAGTCCAGGCGATGCGGCAACAGGTAGCCGCCTGCCTGCCTGCGCCATACGGCACTCCGCCTCCTGTTTCCGCCACCGGAACGGCATCGTCCGACCCAAAACGGAACTTGTCAGAGTATCCCTAACAAAATGGAGCGCATCCCATGACTATCTCCGTCATTCTGATCCTGGCGATACAGGTCGTTATTGGCCAGGTTCAGCCCCCCTTCGACATCCAGGGACACCGGGGCGCCCGGGGCCTGCTGCCCGAAAATTCCACCGCCGGCTTCTTGCTTGCGGTAGACCTTGGCGTAACCACACTTGAGATAGATGTGGTGGTCTCAGGGGATTCTACGGTCGTCGTCTCCCACGAGCCATGGATGTCGGAGACGATCTGCAGCGACGCAACGGGCCGTGCCATCACGGACGGCAGAAGCCACAACATCTTTCGCCTTTCCTACGAGGCGGTCGCGCAATACGACTGCGGCAGTCGCGGGCATCCCGACTTTCCGCGCCAGGAAAAGCGGCCCGCCGTAAAGCCCCGGCTGGTGGACGTGATCAATGCAGTCGAGAAGTACACCGCAGAACACGGAATTGAACCGCTGCAATACAATATTGAAATCAAGTCGCGTCCGGAATGGGACAGCGTCTTTACGCCGGCTCCACCAGTATTTGCGCAACTCGTGCATGACGCAGTGGTCGCCACCGGTATCATGGACCGCGTCACCGTCCAGTCCTTCGACATACGTTCGCTTCAGGCCGCGCACAGGACCCGCGCCCGCTGGAAGCTGGCGCTGCTTGTGGCGTCAGAGACAGACCTTGCGTCAATCCTTGCCCGGCTTGGCTTCACGCCCGAGGTGTATTCCCCTAATTTCCGTCTGGTAGATGAATCTACCGTGCGCGCCGCGCACGCCCGAGGCATGCGGATCGTCCCGTGGACCGTGAATGAGGTCTCCGACATGAAGCGGCTGAAGGCTCTTGGGGTAGACGGGCTTATAACGGACTATCCGGACCTTGCCCGGACGGTTTCGGACCCATAGTCCGGCAGCGGGCCCGCACTCGTCCGTCAGGTCGCTTCCTCTCCGGCGTATTCCCCTACGGGCGGACATGTGCAAACAAGATTGCGGTCCCC
>JANQSQ010000246.1 GCA_028283985.1 Rhodothermales bacterium
GTGGACAAAGTAGATATCGTGCCTGAACCCCTCGGTGAACCACATCGTCTTCGCGCCCTCGTTGGTCGAGGCCACATAGTCGCTCCCCGCGGCCTCCGATACTGTCGCCTTGACCGCCACTCCGCCCGCCGGCGCCTTGTTCGACAGGGTCACTATGAAGACCGCCGCTTGTCCTTCTGTCACTGAAGAGGACTCGGCCGAGATGGCGACGGTCAGCGCGTTGGTTTTCGTTCCCCTGACTTCGCTGGCGGCGACGGCGCGGTCGATTACGCTCCACAAAGCCGAGACTTCGACGTCATACGCGGTATCGCCCCTCAGGCCGTCGATCCGGGCGGTCGTGGAATTCGGGTCGTTTACGTTTTTGACTATTTCACGACCGGGACCATACGTTTGATTGCCGGTCTTCCAACGGACCGAATACGAATCGTACGCGAGGCCGGTCACCGCGTCCCACGACACGTCGAGTTGGTCCATCTCGCCCGTGACCGGGGTCACGCTCAGGTTCGGCACCGCCGGCAGGTCGTTGTCGTTCACCGTCACTGCCGCGCTCGTCGTCGCGCCCAGCGTGTAGCCGTCGCCGCTCGTCAGCGTGACCGTCACCGACGCGTTCGTCTCGTCGTTTTCGTCGTTGACCGTGGGAACGATGTATCTCTTGCGCGTCTGCCCCTCGGCGAACGACACCGTCTTCGCGCCCTCGTTGGTCGAGGCCACATAGTCGCTGCCCACCTCCTCCGACACGGACAGATTGACCGTCAGCCCGCCCGCCGGCGCCGCGTTCGACAGCGTCACCGTGAAGATCGCAGGGCCCCCCTCCCCCACCGGAGAGGGCCCGGCCGAGATGGTGACAGTCGGCAGCGTCTGGGCCCGCGCCGGGGATACGGCGGCTGTTCCGAGGCTCGCCCATGCAACGAAGACGAGAGCGGCAGACACAAGGGAAATGCGTTTCGCTTGCGTTTTCAGGCGCGCGGCGCAGTCTAAAGCCGGTCGCGAAACGAGGCGTTTTGCGACCGGGATACAGTTTGTTTCGTCGCTGTGAAAATTCATCGTTTTCGGGGCTATGAAGTCCGGACATCCGGGCTAAACCGTTTCCGGACCGCCAACCGATTTTGCCGGTTGGCGGCCCGAAAAGAAAAAGAAGGGGGCTAAAGAGAGGGGGAATTTTATTTATCGCAGTCAGGCCCTTGATCAGATTTTCTTATAGAACCTAAAAATATTAGGGTTCCAAAATATATACAAAATAAATTTTAGCGAGCCTCACGGGGCCTGCAATCCCGGCGACAGAGCGACCTCGACCCTGTCGATCGCTCCCTCGCGGCGGAATATGCTTTCGCTGGAGAGGCGATCGAGCGCCGATCCGTCCAACGTCCGGGCGCCGCCGTCCCGGTCCGCGATATGGATACCTGCTTGCTCAGCCACACGATAGACGAAGGGGGTCTGGCAACAGGTGAAGGCCAGCATGCCCGGCTGGAGTTCCAGCGTCCGAAGGCGCCCGTGCGGATCGTACCAGCGGAATTCGGCAGGATGCGTAAGAAATTCGGACCGGCGCAGCAGCGTGGGGCGGAAATGGATCCTGCCGTCCCGGACCGTCACCCCCAACTCCCCCCAGCGGCACAGGATATCTTCCTTCACCTGCCCGGTCATGCCCGGCTGCTGCGCTCCCGCATGCGCCGGCGTATGCGAATACGGATCGGAGGGAAAGGCCCCGAATTGCTCCGGCGTTCTGTGCATGCCCAATCCCCCGCGAATAGCATAGTACTGCTCGGCCAGTCCCTGCCGCACCGCCATATCCTCCCCGGCGTCTTCCGCCGCGCGAAAACACTCCAGGACCGCAAGCAAAAACTTGGACACCATGTGCCAGTACACGCTTCCCAGCCCCTCGTATCCGAAGAAGGTCCCGGAGCGCCCGGTGTACGAACGGTGATCGAACACATCCTCGAACAAGGCAAGCACCGCGTCCCCGTCCTGTTCGACCGCCTCGGCGTACCCCTCCCGACGTAAGGTTTCGAGCGCGGCTTGTACGGAGTCCGCGTTGCGGAAGGCGCCGTTGAAATGCCATTCTCCCCCCTCGTCCTGCACGATCAACCGGCGATCTCCCGCGCCGGCCAGCGACCGGAGCAGCGCGATTTCCTCCACGCGACCGGCTTCGATACGGTTCTTTTCGGTGAACCGGGGCAACGCGCGATCAGGGTACAGGAGATAGGTGTTCCGGCGCGGACAATACAGCGGCCCGGCCCGGAGCGTCGATAACACATCGAGCGCTTCCTTGCCCGAAAGCGTTCCGGCGCTCAGCACAGCGACCTGTCCTTCCAGCATGGCGTACATGGACCGGAGCGCTACGGTCTTCGGGGACGTAACCGACATCAGGCTGTAGGCATGAAACAGCCCGTCGGGGCGCCGGGCGGCCCGGATGCTGTGCTCCGCAAACGCCGCAGCGCGCCCGAGCAAGGTCAGCACCGCATCGCGGCGCACAACCTGCGCTTTACCGGAAAATCCATCCTCGTAGATCTTCCCGCGGTACGCGCTCCCCGCTTCGCCCAGCGCGTCCATTACCTTTTTCCGGCCTTCGTCGGTCCAGACTCCGTCCGCAAGATGCTCGTACCGGCCCAGCGCTTCGGAAATCGCCGCCATGAAACCGGCCACTTCCTCGGAAAGCTCGAGGGTTTCGTCCGGCAGACCGGCAAAAAGATCGGCGACGACGTCCACAAAACGCCGTACGTAACACAGCGTCACCATGGATACGCCGTAGCCCACGAGCGCATTGTTGGCGTCGTTCCACTCCGGACGCTGCGTGTTCATCCAGACGCCGCCCCCGGGAATGAAACCGGTCAGCCGGGCCAACAGCGTCACCAGCAATTTTTCGCCCAGATTCACCAGATACACCGTGCCGTCGGAGCCCGGAACGAGCTTGCCGTCCCCCCCGATCTCCGCAACCCGCCGGGCGGAGCGCGCCGCCGATTCGTGATCGAAATCGATCGTTTCATGGGGATTGGCCAGGATCTCGCTGTACGGCCGGATGCGGTACGGCACATCGGCATAGGCGAATATCTTTCGCGCAAGAAACGCCTCCAGCCGGCCGGGATGGTGCGCGCGGGAGCATTCGAGCAGTTTGAGCAGATAGGCGATCTGATGGTCCCCCCAGTACCCGATGTACGACCAGGGATCGTTGGGATCGAGCACCTCCCAGTCGATGCCGTCCTGCGTCAGGCGGTAGGGATTGTGTCCGTCGGGCGTCGACGCATTGACGAACTTGCAAACCATGCTCTCGACATATTCCGGCCAGGAAAAAGCCAGCGCTTCCCAATTCTGGAAAATGTCTCTCCAGTTGCCCTCGTAGGCGATTTTGCGCGAACCGTCCTCGTTGTGCGTATCGATGGCGAAACGGTTCCACGGACGGCTGGGATCGCCGTGACGGCGTCCGAACGTAAGCGGCAGGTACTCGCGGCACAGGCGCTCCATCTGCGGATCGCGCAGGGACGCCGCTTCCGCAAGCAACCGGTTTACCGGCATCCGGTCGGGGAGTCCGGCGACCCATGCCTCATGCCGGGCGGCCACAGAAGTGTTGCATCGATGCAGAAAAGCGGCCAGATCGGAGCGGGCCACCTCGCCGTCGCCGACAAACACGCCACCCCGCATCACATTGAACATCACATGGGAAAAGTGCCTCGCCGCCATCATGGGTTCGGCGGTGCGCTGCAACCCGTCTCCGGCGGCCACGAGGCGGGCCAGCCGCTCGCCCCCTTCCCGGACGTCCCGGTCTATCAGGGAAACAATGTCTTCCCTGCTGCGGGAGGGATCGTTCAGCAAGGCCTGCAACGCCGCCACATCGTCCGGTCCCTGTTTGACGTCGGCGACGACATACCAGACGCGCTCCGCGCCGGGCGTCACGTCGAAGGCCGCCTGTACAAAGTAGGCGCCCCGTACGCCCCGCACATCCTGCTCCGGGTCCACGGACGCTCCTCTCCGGAAGCGGTCCAATTGGGCCGAAGACAAGAGGTGCGCCTCGGCTTCCAGTCCCGCGGACCATGCCGCGGTAGCCATGAGCGCCTCGCTCGGTTCGGGCTTGTCCACCGGAATGGAACTCAATACGAACAGCGCCGGACCCGCCGGGCCATACCATTCGCTCTTCTTGTAGGCGTCCACCAGGTTGCTGCGGTCGGTTTGCAAAACCTGGGGCACGCCGTATGGCAGCACATTCAGGATCCCGTCCAGCACCCGCACCCTTGTCTGCCCGGAACCGGCATTGCGGAGCGTCGACCGTTTAACGAAACCGAATCGCCGGCTGGCAGCCCAGGTATACGCGAAGACAAGCTGGAGGTCGCGATTGATTTCCTCGTAGCGAATCTTGTGTCCGTACAGGCTCTTGTACAGATTGCGTTCGACGGCGTACGCCCCCTGATACCGATCCGAAAACGGCTCCCACAGCGCGTGTCCGTCCTGCCGCTCAACCAGCAGGATGGTTTTTCCGCCCACCTGATCCTGCGCATCGTGGATCTTGTCGTCCGTGCAATAGGGGAAAAGCGCCTGCCCGGCGGTCCCTCTACCCGCCGTCAGCCCGCCGTTGCTCGACGCGAACAGCCAGTGATCGCCGTCGCTGACCATCGACATGAAGAAAGGAGGCAACCGGTCGCAACGCCCGATCCTGTAGAACGTATCGCCGTCGAGTTCGACGAATGCCCCGGTAACCGGTCCGTCCACATGCCGCATGGGGGCGGCTCCCGCAAAAACGGGCGCTCCGTTGGACCTGCGACTCCCACTGGATGCGCGCACGATTACGACTCGACGTAGAAGGGAATATTGGCGTGGGCAG